>JAZGBK010000070.1:0-11298 GCA_036476365.1 Dehalococcoidia bacterium | reverse complement strand
CCTCTATACCCGTATCCGTGACATAGGCTCTCGCTACCTCCTCGGCTTCGCCGCCGGGGTGATGCTCTCGGTGGCCTTCCTGGAGATGCTCCCCGAGATGGCGGAACAGGGGAAGCCCAACTTTATCGCTCTGGCGGTGGGGTTCTTCTCCCTGTACCTGGTGGAGAAGCTGGTGATGGTCCATTCCTGCCCCGAGGGCGAGTGCGAGGTGCATACCCTCGGGTGGACGGCCCTCATCGGCATCGCCGCCGAGAGCCTGCTGGACGGGGTGGCCATCGGCATCGGCTTCCACCGGTCCCCGGCGGTGGGACTCACCATCGCCCTGGCGGTGCTCATCCACGAGTTCCCCCGGGGCTTCGCCACCACCGTCATCATGCGCAACGCCGGCTACAGCCTGCGCCGTATCTGGGGCGCTCTGAGCATTGACGCCCTGTTCACCCCCCTGGGAGTAGTGCTGGTGCTGGGGGGAGTCTTCCCCCAGGGGCTGTTCCTGCCGCTGCTGGCCTTCGCCGCCGGCACCTTTATCTATGTGGGGGCCTCCGACCTGCTGCCCGAGGCACACCGCACCTTCAACATCTGGGTGGTGGCCTCGGTGATGCTGGGGCTGCTGCTGGTGCCCGCCCTGGAGCCGGTGGCCCGCCTGGCGGGCCTGTAGGTGGGCAGAGTGGCCTCCAGGCTGGCGGTGACCATAGCCCCAGGGCTGGTGCTCCAGAACCCGGTGATGGCCGCCTCGGGCACTTTCGCCTACGGTGTGGAGTACGAGCCTTACTTTGATATCCAGCGGCTGGGGGCCATGGTGTGCAAGGGCACCACCCTGGAGCCCCGGGAGGGCAACCCGCAGCCCCGCCTGGTGGAGACGGCGGGCGGCATGCTCAACAGCATCGGCCTCCAGAACATGGGGGTGGAGCGGCTGGTGGCGGAGATGGCCCCCATGTGGGCGGGGTGGCTGCTGCCGGTGCTGGTGAACATCGCCGGGGAGCGGGTGGAGGACTACGCTGAGATGGCCCGCCGCCTGGACGGGGTGGCCGGGGTGGCGGGGATAGAGGTGAACATAAGCTGCCCCAATGTGTCCAGGGGGGGCATGGAGTTCGGCACCTCCCCCGCTGTCACCCAGGAGGTGGTGCGGGCGGTGCGGGAGGCCACCTCCCTGCCGGTGGTGGCCAAACTCAGCCCCAATGTTACCGACATCACCGAAATCGCCCGGGCCGCCGAGGCCGGGGGCGCCGACGCTGTCTCCCTCATCAACACCCTTGCGGGAATGGACATAGACCCCGCCACCCGGCGCATCTTCGTGGGCGGCCTCTCCGGCCCGGCGGTGAAGCCGGTGGCCTTGCTCATGGTGCACCGGGTGGCCGGGGCAGTGAGGGTACCCGTTATCGGCGGTGGGGGCATCGCCACCGGACGGGACGCCGCCGAGTTCCTCATGGCCGGGGCCACCGCCGTCCAGGTGGGCACGGCTAGCTTCGCCAACCCCAAGGCGTGCCTGGAGGTGTTGGAGGGCCTGGTGGCCTTCCTGGAGGAGACGGGGATAGAAGATGTGGCCCACCTCATTGGGGCGGCACAGTGAACGGTGGGTCTTTTATACACCCATTCATTGGGGGTGGCACATGAAAGAAAGATGTGAGCGGTGCAGGGCGGAAAGGCCATTGGAGCAGCACCATGTCCGCTTCCGCTCTGAGGGCGGAAAGGGTAAGAAAAGCAATTTTCTACGGATTTGCCCGCCATGTCACAAGTATGTACACGCACATGCACAGGTAATAAGAGCATCGCTTTGTGACTGCCGAATACACAAACCCAAGCGTAGCTTGTGGCAGCACAGACTCAGAGTACTTGAGGAATTGAACACACCTGGTAAGATTCGAGAGAGGGGTACATATCAGAGCTACTGGGTAGACGAATCAACCCATGGCATCATAGGGTGAACATCAAGAGGGAAACGGGCGTGACCCCAGCGGAGGAGCGTTTCTATACCGCGTTTGGCGAGGAGTGTTAGAAAAGCATGGTTGACCTCTTTCTATATGTGATAGTGGCCTGGGGGGTGCGTAGGGTAGGGAACCGGCTGTTCCCGGTGCTCATGCCGCAGGGGCGGCTGCGGCCCCTGCTCTGGGGCTTCTTGGGCGGGGTGGCCGGGGGGGTGGCGGCCTACTTGTGGTTCCCCTACGGCCCCCGGATAGGGGGCACCTACCTGGTGGGGGCGGTGGGCGGCACCACCATCCTCTACCTGGCCTGGGGCATGGCCCCCTTCCTCCGCATCATGGCCCGTCGCCGTTAGACTTCTTTCTTATCTTGACATACCTGCGTGTTCTACCTAATAATTGGTCAGCATCAGGCCTGGGGGCAATGGCAGGGATAGTAGGCCAGTAACGCACGAGCCGGGGCAAGTGCTGTCCCTGTCAAATTGGAGCGGAGTTGATGTTGCTGCAAGGATGGGTCTCGCTTATCCCGGTAGTTCTGGCTTTATCAGCTATTATACTTACTCTATCCTTTGAGATAACGCGCAAACCTCGTCTGAAACTCGTTGAGGGCCGCTGGCACGATGACCCCAGCGGCTTTCGGTTCGCCCGCATACGGGTGATAAACCAGCCGCTGCCCAGGCTGCTGGCCAAAGCCTTTTCCAGGCAGGTGGCGGCTCAATGCTATGTGCAGCTCAGTTTCAGCGACACCGGTAACAAGCAGGAGCTGTTTGAAAACCAGCCCATCCTGGCCAAGTGGACGCGCAGCCGTGAACCCCTGGCCACCCATCTGGTACAGGATGACTCGGGTAAGTGGACCCAGGTTGAGTTCTTCGACCAGAAGCTGATTTCGGAAGGGTTGAGGCTGGACCTGGTGGCGGATGCGGGGGGGGAGGAGATAGATGTGGCGGTTAAGCATGAAGGCGAGTCCGATTGCTGGGCCTTCAGCGGTCTGAGCTATCATCCCAAATTTGCTGAGGAAGGCACTGCGGTGCATGGGTGGAGGAACCCGGAATGGAGAATACCCCAGGGTGAGTGGTTGGTAGAAGCAGTGGTGAGGTCGGGGCAGGTTGAATCCAGACAGAACTTCATACTATACAATCACGGCGCGGCCAAACGAGGGCTATACCTCAGGCGAAGACGGTAGCTGTCCCGGTCCCCTGCCGAAGGGGGTATCCACCAGCCACCCGTCCAGGACCCGCAGGACGGCCCCCAACCAACCGGGGTCAGGTGAGGCGGCTGAGGCCCAGCCTCTCTAAGAACGACTCCAGCCGGTCCGTCACCTGGGAGGGGGTGAAGTCACGGGGGTCGCTGTTGGAGGACTCGTAGGTAACGGTGGGAATTCCCTCCCGCTCCAGGGCCATTCTGGCCTCCAACATGCCGGCCGACATGCCCCGGCAGCCGATATCCATATGGATAATAGCGCCCTGTGAGCGCCACTCCTGGGAGCGTTTCACCACCTCCAGGGGCTTCTCCTCCAGCCTCTGGCAGCGGAAGATGGGGCTGTGGTCCACAAGGGCCTGGGCCAGCAGGTCTATGGCGTCCTCCCGGCTGCGCAGGGTGAGGCCCATCTCCTTTAGGGTGGGAGCTGATTTCCAGGAGCCGTCCTCGTCAATGTGCCACAGCCCCGTGTTGAAGCCTGTATCCCCCACCACGAACACCGCCCCGTAGCGCTGCACCATCTCCCCCATGAACTTCTCGGCGTAGAACATCTCCTCACCCTCGTGGCTGAGGCGGCAGGTCTCCACGCCGAAGGCGGAGATGCCCTCCCTCGCCCGGTCCTCCACCTCGGCCAGGGCCATCTCGTAGAACTCGGCCACCTCAGCGGTGTGGCCGCCCACCTGGGCGGGCACCCGCAGGGCGCGCACCTGCCAGTAGTCTATGGGCGCAGGTATGGCCTTGAGGGTCTCCCCCACCCGGGCATACAGCACCCCCCGGTGCCACCAGTGGGCCATGGCCTCCACGAATTTGCCATCGTCAAAGGTGCGGCCGCTTACCTCCTCCAGCCAGCCTATGGAGTCCATGAGCTGGCCGGCGACATAGCGCCGGGCGGCCTCGCCCTCTATGTGAGGCACATCCACTACGAAGTAGGGGACGCCCATCACCTCCCCGGCAATCTGGGCGGTCTTGGCCGCCGAGTGGCAGAAGTTGGTCTCAAAGACGAAGTCCACCGGCCGGGAGATGCCGGAGAAGGGGTCCGTCTGGGTAAGCCCCAGCAGCACCTGGCCTATCTGGTGGTGCATGGAGGAGCACATATCGCCCCGGGCGAAGCCCCGGGCATCGGCGGCCTCGTGGAACTGGCGGAGGACCTCCGGCTCCCGCATGGCCTTGCCGAAGTAAGCGCCGTAGATGCGCCGGGCGAACTCTCCCAGCCCCGCCACCAGGGGCATGGCCGGTAGCTGGGCGGCCACCACCAGGCCCCCCTGCTCCCCCATCTCCCAGGCCTGCTTGGCGTACTTACGCCGCAGCTCCCGGAGCTTTCCCCAGCACTCCAGGGGCCGGGTGGGATAGCGGGTCGCTACTGCCATAGCAGCCTCCTTATAAGAACATCTCCATGAAAGCCTCTATGCGGGTGCGGTACTGCCCGTAGGGTGTAGTGACATCCAGCTCCAGGATGAGGGTGGGCAGGCCCAGGTCCTGGAAGGCCTGCTGGATGATGGGCACCTCGTAGGCGTGGGGGTCGCAGAACTTCTGGCGCAGAAATACCACACCCTGCACATCGTACTCCCTGGCCAGACCGGTGAGAAAGGAGGTGCGCACCCGGGGGCCGATGTCCCGCTGGGGGCAGGGGGGCTTTTCCAGATAGCGGGCAGCCACCGCCGAGAGCAGGTCCCCATCGGGGGACACCTCGTCCCAGAAGTAGCGGTTGCCCAGGCAGTTGTCCTCAATGACCACCGAGCCGCCCAGGGACTCCAGGAGTTGGATGATGCCGGTATCGTCGTTCTCGCTGCCCACCGCCAGGAGCCGCACGCCGCCCTCGGATGCCTGCGGGGGGTGGGCCAGCAGCTCGTGGAGCCACTGGTTGTGCTCCGCCTTGTCCGTGAGGGTGCTGGCTATCACCACCTCCATGGCCTGGGTCCCGGTGACGGTGGGGGGCTCCGGCTTGCGCAGCCCGTAGAGCTGGGCCAGCAGTCGGCGGTTCAGGTTGTAAGTGCTCACCGCCTGGCCCAGGGCATCGGGGGACAAGGGCTTGCCGGTCCACGCCTCGGCGGCGGCGGTTAGCTTGCGCACCCCGTCCTCAAAGAAGGGCACGGCGTGGGGGCTCTGCACCATAGAGGGCACCCACATGAGGTGGCTGAACTCCACGGGGCGGTGGATGCGCCAGCTCTCGTAGGACTGGCGGATGTGGGGGCAGCAGTGGGCGAACACCAGCCCGTCCAGGTAGTCGTAGCGCCCGCTGAGCCCCTGGGCCAGCACATCCCGGGAGTAGGGGCAGAACATGCCGAAGATGTGGCGCTCGGTGAGGTCCTGGGGCTCGTGGCTGCCCAGCACCCTTACCGGCAGCACCCCCAGGGCGTAGAGCACCTCCTCAGGCACATAGGAGCAGAAGTAGCCCACCACCTTGCCTCCGGTGCGCTCCTTCCAGGCCCGGGCATAGTCGTGGCGCTCCTTGATGGTACGGGAGAACCTGTCCAGTGCTGCTGCCGCCTC
The DNA here is from genome assembly GCA_036476365.1 of Dehalococcoidia bacterium. GTDB lineage: Bacteria > Chloroflexota > Dehalococcoidia > JACVQG01 > JAHKAY01 > JASLQE01. The sequence continues at coordinate 5,695 of JAZGBK010000070.1, read as the reverse complement.
TACCGAAGCCAATGTGCCCCCTTCCCTGTGCCGTTCTGACTGAAATTAAGTTGTAATCTTACCAGCCCATGGCACCAAAGGTCAAGCCTAACCGTAGGGTCGTAAAACAACCATTTTCTTGCCCACCCACCCGCCCGAAGATTATACTTGGGGGGTGTAGCCCCCGAAGTTATCTACCGGGTGGGTGGGTGGGCAAGATGATGTTCGTTAAACGACATTCCGACTGGCTCATGACCTATGTGAGGAAGGTCACGCCGGAGTAGATGAAGTAGCCTCCCAGGGCCAGCAGGAAGGCCCCGCAGCCCCACAGCAGCCCCTGGTACACCCGGGGCCGGATGAGCCGCCTCCCCCGCGAGATGAGGAAGCTCACCAGGCTGTACCAGGAGAGGTCGGACAGGATGTGGCCGAGGTAGAACAGCAGCAGCCCGGCGGCCCCCAGGCTGAGTGCCCAGATTACATAGCTGGAGCCCACTGTGGCCCACCACAGGAACCAGTAGGGGTTGGCCAGGCTCACCAGCGCCCCGGCCATCAGGGGGCTACGGCGGAGGGGTGTGGTGGGGGAGTCGTTCACAGGGAGCTGGGCGGGGGTGCGGAACAGGCCGTAGCCCATGTAGAGCAGGAACAACCCGCCGCCGATGCCTATGGCCGCCGCCAGCAAGCCCTGCTCCAGCACCCGGCTCAGCCCCAGGGTAAGGGCGGCCACCATGGCCACCTCCATGATGCCGTGGCCCCCCACCAGGATAGGCCCCGCCCAGAAGCCCCGCCGGGCGGACTCGGCTATGTTCATGGCCAGCAGGGGGCCGGGCATCAGCGCACCTGAGAGGCCCACCACGAAGGCGGTGACGAAGATGAGGGGGAGGGACAGGGGGGGCACAGATTACTCCTTGAGGCGGATGAGTTCCTGGTCCCACAGCAGCCCCTGGACCGCCTGCCGGGGCTCCTGTCCCTCAAACAGCACCCGGTACATGTGCTCCGCCACCGGGGCGTTCACCCCCAGGCGGTGGGCCAGCTCCCGGGCGGCGGCGGTGGTGGGCACACCCTCGGCTATCTCCCGCATGGCGGCCTGGATTTCCTTCAGGGAGCGGCCTTTGGCCAGCTCAAGGCCCACCCGGTGGTTACGGCTGAGGGGGCTGGCGCAGGTCACCACCAAATCGCCCATGCCCGATAGCCCCAGGAAGGTATCGGGGGAAGCGCCGCAGGCGGCGCCGAAGGCCATCATCTCGGCCAGGCCCCGGGTCATCAGGGCGGCCTTGGCGTTATCCCCGTAGCCCAGGGCCTCCACCATCCCGGCGGCGATGGCGATGATGTTCTTCAGCGCCCCGCCCAGCTCCACCCCGGCCACATCTTGACTGGCATACACATATAGCTGGGGGGTGCTCAGCAGCTCCCGGGCCCGCTCCGCCGTCTCCGGCGTGGCGGCCGCCACCACCGTGGCCGCAGGAAGGCCCTGGACTATCTCCCGGGCCAGGTTGGGCCCGGAGAGGACAGCGATGTGGGGGTGCAGCTCTGGGGGTAGCTCCGAGGCCGTCACCTGGGACATCCTCAGTCCGGTGTCCGTCTCCAGCCCTTTGGCCAGGCTGAGGACGACGGGGGAATCCATCAGATGGGGCCTTACCAGCTTCACATTCTGCCTCATGCTCTGGGAGGGCACTGCCAGCACCATCAGGTCCGCATCCCGGGCGGCCTCCGCCAAGGAGTCGGTGACGCTGAGGGTGGGAGGGAAGGGTATTCCGGGAAGGGAGGGGCTCTCGCGGTGTTGCTCCAGCCTGGCGACCTCGGTAGCGGTGCGTGCCCACAGGGCCACGGGGCCCCCTTTGCGCCCCAGCACTATAGCCAGGGTGGTGCCCCAGACGGTGGTGCCTATTACACAGGCCTTCACCCTACCCCATCTCCGGAGGCGGGGCCTTGCCGGGTCGGCTCAGCTTCCTCTCCCGTCCCGATAGCAGCCGCAGGATGTTGCCCCGGTGTTGGAAAAGGATGAGGAGGCCGCCCACGGCGGCATACGCCAGTAGCTCCGGGCGCACCCAGCCCCCGGCGAAGAGCAAAGCCATGATGGCTCCCGTGGCCAGGGTGCCCACTATGGAGCCCAGGGACACATAGCGGAAGATGGCGATGATGGCGAAGGCCATCAACCCGCCGACAAGGGCCACCGGAAAGTGGATTACCGCCAGGCCGCCGAAGAAGGGGGTTACCCCCCGCCCCCCGCGGAAGCGCAGGTACACCGGCCAGTTGTGTCCGACTATGGCGGCCAGCGCCGCTGCTACCGCCGCCGGGGTGCCCAGCAGTGCCTGGCCCACCGCAGCGGCAGCCGCCCCCTTGGCCAGGTCCACCGCAAACACGGCCACCCCCACCCTGACCCCGAAGGTGCGCAGCACGTTGGTGGCCCCGGAGCTGCCGCTTCCCAGTGCCCGCACATCCACCCCCTTCAGCAGCTTACCGGCCAGGACGCCGGTGGGGATAGCGCCCAGGAGGTAGGCCACCACGAGCACCGCGGCCCAGGTGAGCATCACTTCCTCCCCCGGGACCTGAACAGCAGCCGGAGCGGGGTGCCCCGGAAGCCAAAGGCCTGGCGCAGCCGGTTCTCCAGGTAGCGCTCATATGAGAAGTGGAGCAGGCGGGGGTCGTTGACCCGGAACATGAAGGTCGGGGGGTTGACCCGGACCTGGGCCGTGGAGAACACCCGCAGCGAGCGACCCCGGTGGGTGGGGGGACGGTGGCTGGTGAAGGCCTCCTCCACCACTTTCTGCAGGTGGTCGCTAGGGGGCTGCTTGAGCCGCTCCTGGTAAACGGTGTGGGCCGCCTCCAGCACCTCCTCCACCCCGCTGCCGTGCAGTGCGGAGGTGAACACCACCGGGGCATACGGCATGAACTTGAGCTTACCCCGGATGTAGGCGGTGTAGGTGGCGGTGTCCTTTTCCTCCACCAGGTCCCACTTGTTCACCGCCACCACAATCCCCTTGTAGGCCTCGTGGACGAACCCGGCGATGTGCAGGTCCTGGGCGGTGAGGCCGGCAGGGGCCTCGGTTACCAGTACGGCCACATCCGCCCGGCCGATGGCGCGCATGGCCCGCAGCACGCTGTAACGCTCCACCCCGGGGGTGATGTGCCCCCGGCGGCGGAGCCCGGCGGTATCAATGAGGAGCACCGGCTGCTCCTGGAAGAGGCAGGGGGTATCCAGGGCATCCCGGGTGGTCCCCGGCATCTCGGTGACCAGCGCCCGCTCCTGGCCCACGATGGTGTTGAGGAGCATGGACTTGCCCACATTGGGCCGCCCCACGATGGCCACCCCCATCATGGGGGACTCTGCGGCCTCCGGCCCTTCCTGAAGGAAGGGCTGGGGCAACAGGGCCATGAGCCGGTCCAGGAGGTCGCCCACCCCCCGGCCGTGGTAGGCGCTGAGGGTCGCCGGCTCCCCCATCCCCAGGCGGTAGAACTCCACAGCGTCCTCCGCCCGGCGGCGGGTCTCTGCCTTGTTGGCAGCCAGCAACAGGGGCTTGCCGCTGCGGCGGAGCAGGGCGGCCACCTCCTCGTCCCCGGCCGTCAGCCCCTCCCGGACATCCACCATGAAGACGATGGCATCGGCCTCGGCTATGGCCATCTCCACCTGGGCCTTCACCTGGCGGGCCAGGGAAGTGCCGGGAGACACCTCCAGGCCACCGGTGTCCACCACGGTGAACTCCCGGTCGTCGTAGGTGACATCGGCGTAGATGCGGTCCCGGGTGGTGCCGGGCACATCCTCCACGATGGCCCGGCGCTCCCCGGCCAGGCGGTTGAGGAGGGTGGACTTGCCCACATTGGGCCGCCCCACAATGGCCACCAGGGGGAGGCTCACCCCTGTGTTCCTCCGTGGGCGTTGCCCAGCAGCCGGGACAGCACTGCTTTTTGAAGGTGGAGGCGGTTCTCGGCCTGGTCAAAGACCACCGATGGCGGCCCATCCAGCAGCCCGGGGGCCACCTCCTCGCCGGGGTGGGCGGGGAGGGGGTGCATGAGCAGGGCCTCCGGGGCGGCGGCGGAGAGCAGCTTGCGGTCCACCCGGTAGGCGGAGAATTCCCTCCTGCGCTGGGCCGCCTCGGCCTCCTGACCCATGCTCACCCAGACATCGGTGTATACCACATCGGCCCCGGCCACCGCCTCTTGAGGGTCCTGGCAGAAGAGGAGGCGGGAGCCGCTGGCGGCGGCGGTGGAGCGGGCCCGCTCCACCGTCTCCCCGTCCATCCCGTAGGCCGGGGGCGTGGCCAGGTGGAAGTGCATCCCCACCAGGGCAGCGGCCAGCAGCAGGCTGCGGGCCACATTGTTGGCATCGCCGATGAAGGCCAGGGTGAGGCCGGAAAGCTTCCCCTTGCTCTGCTGGATGGTGAGCAGGTCGGCCAGGGCCTGGCAGGGGTGCTCGTGGTCGGAGAGGCCGTTGATGACGGGAATGGAGGCGTGCTCCGCCAACTCGTGGAGCAGGCTCTGGGCGAAGGTGCGCACCACCAGCCCATCCACATAGCGGCTAAGCACCTGGGCCACATGGGCTGCCGGCTCCCGCCGGCCCAGGCCCACCTCGGCGGGGGACAGGAACAGGCTGTGGCCCCCCAACTGGCGCATGGCCACCTCAAAGCTCACCCGGGTGCGCAGGGAGGGCTTCTCAAAGAGGAGGGCCACCACCTTGCCCTGTAGCTGCTGGCTCCAGGCCCCTTTGAGTTCCTGGGCGTGGTTCAGGAGGCCCCAGATGTCCTCGGCGGTAAGGTCGGCTATGGAGAGGAGGCCCCGGCCCTTCATGGGGCGATGGTTTCCAGGCGGTAGCGCAGCCGGCCCACGGGGGCCTGCACCTCCACCTCTTGGCCCTCTCCCCTATTCAGCAGGGCCCGGCCCAGGGGGGAGGTGACGGATATTTTGCCCTTGGCCAGGCTGGCCTCGCTGGGGTCCACCAGGGTATAGGTGGCACTAGTCCCGGTGGGGTCGGAGATGGTCACCTTGCTACCCAGACCGGCACGGCGGGTCGGTGCGGCCTGCTTCTCCACCACTTCACCGCCCAGAGCGGCCTCCATGGTCTTGATGCGGGAGTCCATCTGTGCCAGCCGCTCCCGGGCCGCTTCCAGGGGGGCGTTCTCCCGGAAGTCCTTGTCCTCCCGGGCGCTGCGCACTTGCCCCACCACCACTGACCGCTCCTGGCGCAGGGCCTTGAGCTCCCGCTTCATCTCCTCGGCCCCCTCACGGGTAAGGGAGGGGGGAGGTGCCCCACGGCGGCTGGCGGGCGCCGCCCTGCCGGCCGCCTTCTTCAGCTTCAGGTGAGCGGCCATATTGGTGGCCGTCAGCTTGTGGCTCTTGGCGTAGAGCAGGAAGGCCCGCACCGGTTCCAGCTTGGGGCCGGGGTTGCGGGTGGAAGAGGCTACCCTCTCGGCGAAGTTGGCCACCTCGGGGGGGGTGAGCTGGGCCAGGGGCCGCTCCCAGCCGTACCAGCGCACGAAGCTGTGAACCTCCTGCTGGCCGGACTGCCGCTCCTGGGGCGACAGGCTGGACAGGTATCTGGTAGCGGCTTCTCCCAGGGTGAGGTGGGTGTCGATTTCGGCCACGGTATGCCCTCCATCGGCTTATTCTGGCACAGCCCCTTTGTGGTGTCAACCAGCTTTGAGGAAGTCCGTTTACCAACCGCTATTTGCCCGCCATGGATAATGCCGGGGGCTTTGTCCTCGCACAGCTCAGCCGGACACCC
>JAZGBK010000007.1:0-8713 GCA_036476365.1 Dehalococcoidia bacterium | reverse complement strand
GGCACTGGCTGGCCTTTCTGGTCTGGTGATACTTCTGGCCATCATCTCCTTTGGGGTAATGATGCTGCGTTCATCTAGAATGGCGGATGAGGCTAATCAGACGGTAGCGCGGTGGGAGTGCCAGATGTGTGGCTATATCTATGCCGGGGTGGAGCCCCCACAGGTGTGCCCGCGTTGTGGTGCTCCCAAATCGGAGTTCAAGAGACTGGAATAGGGGCTGTTTACCCGCCATCCTTTACGGTCTTGTGCAAGCCTCGAGACAGTGACCTGCCCCCCAAAAACTGCTCCAGATGTAAAGTTAGACCCGGGACCAAAAAGGGGGGCGCAATCAAGCCAACTCATACCAGGTAATATGACCTTGTTTCTCTGACTGGAAGGGTACGCCTTCTCTCATCTCGGCTCCTGACTTGCCCTTGCGCTTACCGCCATGCTACTATGAAATCTCCACAGACTGGTCCAGGAGGCAGCTATGAAAGGCATCGACAGGGAAGAGCTGCACCAATGGCAGCAGGAGTATACGGACTCGGTGCGCCAGCGTCCGGAGCGCAAGGCCGACTTCCGCACCCGCTCCGGCATCCCCATCAAGCCCATCTACACCTCCGCCGACCTGGAGGGCATGGACGAGGACCGGGACCTGGGGCTACCCTGCGATTACCCCTACACCCGGGGCCCCTATCCCTCCATGTACCGCGGCCAGCTATGGACCAAGCGCCTCCTCATCGGCCTCCAGATACCGGAAATCTTTAATGAACGCCAGCGGGAGATGCTGAAGCAGGGGCAGACAGGTATCAACCTCATCCCCTGCAATGCCTACTTCCGGGGTTTCGACTCCGACGAGGTGGAGCCGGAGCTGGTAGGCCGCTGCGGCACCGCCATGGACTCCATGCAGGACATAGAGATTTGCTTTGACGACATCCCCCAGGAGCAGGTAAGCACCGCCTTCAACGATGCCGGCCCCTTCATCATGGTAGCCATGTATATAGCCCTGGCCCAGAAGCGGGGCGTGCCCCTGGACCAGCTCCGGGGCACCACCAACCAGAGTGATTTCCTGTCCCACTATGTGGCCTGCAATATGATGTACCGCTTCAGCCTGGAGGGGCACCTGAGGCTGCTGCTGGACCACATTCAGTTCTGCACACAGCACATGCCACGGTGGCAGCCCCTGAGCATCGTGGGCCAGCACATGCAGCAGGGGGGGGCCACCCCGCTCCAGTCCCTGGCCTTCACCCTGGCCTCCGGCATCTTTTATGTGGAGCAGACCATCAAGCTGGGCCTGGATGTGGACTCCTTCGCCCCCCGCTTCTCTTTCTTCTTTGATGTCTCTCTGGACTTGTTTGAGGAGATAGCCAAGTTCCGGGCCGCCCGGCGCATGTGGGCCAGAATCATGCGGGAGCGCTTCGGCGCCAAAGACGAGCGCTCGTGGAAGCTGCGCTTCCACGCCCAGACCTCGGGGACCGACCTCACCCAGCAGCAGCCCCTCAACAACCTCATCCGGGCCACCGTCCAGACCCTGGCCGCCGTGCTAGGTGGCGCCCAGTCCATCCACACCGATGCCTACGATGAGGCCCTATGGACCCCCACCGAGGAGTCCCGCCGGCTGGCCCTGATGACCAGTCATATCGTGGGAGAGGAGACCGGCGTGGCCGATGTCATCGACCCGCTGGGGGGCTCCTTCTATGTGGAGAGCCTCACCAACGAGATGGAGAAACAGGCCTGGGACTACATTGGCCAGATTGACAGCCTGGGGGGCATGATGGAAGCGGTGAAGAAGGGCTTCATCCAGGCGGAAATCACCAAGGCAGCCCTGGACTACCAGCAGGAGGTGGACGCCGGGGAGCGCACCGTGGTGGGGGTGAACCGCTACCGCCTGCCGGAGTTTGCAGACCTGCTCCCCGAGCAGGAGAAGGTGCCCCCGGAGATGGTAACCCGTCATGTGGAGCGCACCCGGCGGGCCAAGACGGAGCGGGACCAGGCACAGGCCCAGGCAGCCATAGACCTGCTCAGGCGCGCCGCCGAGGACGAGGGCCTCAACACCTTTGAAGCCGTCATAGAAGGGGTCAAGGCCGGGCTCACCCAGGGGGAGATTGTGCGGGAGCTGCGGGCCGTCTACGGGGCCGGGGTGCCCCTGGTAACTGTTTAGACATGAGGGAACTGAGGCGTGTCCCTTTCCCTCCCGGGGATGCCCCGATATATCGGGGCCGCGGGCCTGGGGGTGTCGCCCGAAATACTTCTACTTTCCGCCTCTTCGGAGGGGGTAATGGGATGATGTCCTTTAAGGCAGCCAACCCCTGGGGGAGTCCAGAGGGGGTTCCCCCCTCTGGCAGGGGTCTGGGGGTGTCCCCCAGAAATCTAATACTCCCCCCTCTCCCTCATAGGGAGAGGGGGATAGGGGGTGAGGGTGACCAGAACTGACACAATCCGAGTCCTCATGGCCAAGCTGGGCTTCGACGGCCACGACCGGGGGGTGAAGGTGGTCACCGCCGCCCTGCGCCAGGCGGGCATGGAGGTCATCTACACCGGCCCCTGGCAGACGGTGGAGGCGGTGGTGGAGACCGCCCTCCAGGAGGATGTGGACATCATCGGCATCAGCTCCCTGGCCTACGACCACCCCCTCATCCCCAAGCTCATGGCCCGGCTCAAGGAGCGGGGAGCGGATATCGGGGTCATCGTGGGCGGGGTCATCCCACCGGACGATGTCACCCAGTTGGAGGAGGCGGGGGTGAAGGGCATCTTCCCCCCCGGCACGTCGCTGGAGAACATCGTTAGATGCATCCGGGAGAGCGTCTCCTGATTTGACGCCCAGCCTGGAAAGTGCTAACTTGGTGAGTCAATCATTGGGGGAGGGGACTATGACAGCCGCAGACACCATAGCCAGCTTCCGCCAGGCAGTGGCGGACCGCTACCAGACCATCGCCAGCCACCGCCGGCCCGGCCAGAAAGTGCTGGGGTGGATGTGCTCCTACTTCCCGGAGGAGATTGTGTCCGCCGCCGGGGGCTACCCGGTGCGGGTGCTGGGGGGCGAGTCCACCAGCTATTCGGACGCCTACATGCACATCAACATGTGCTCCCTGGTGCGGGCCGTCTTTGACGAGGCCCTACAGGGCAAATACGACTTCCTGGACGGCTTTGCCACCCTCAACACCTGCGACAACATCCGGCGCACCTTTGATGTGTGGGAGTATTTCATCAAGACCCCCTTCACTCACATCCTGGCCCTACCCCACCGCACCACCCCGGCCTCCATCGCCTATTTCCGGGAGGAGTTGGGTGAGTTGAAGGAGAAGCTGGGGCAGGCCTGGGGCACCCCCATCAGCGATGACGCCCTGCGGGAGGCCATAGCCCAGTACAACCACATGCGCCGCCTCCTTCAGCAACTGGACACTATGCGCATGGAAGGGGCCATCTCCGGGGGCGACTTCGTGGATGTGGTGCTGGCGGCAACATTGCTGCCCAAGGACCAGTTCATAACCCGGCTCCAGGAGCTGCTGACCCAGCTTGAGGGCACCTCAGCCAGCACGGGGGACAGGTACCGCCTCATCCTCACCGGCTCCGAGATGGACGACTCCAACTTCGTGCGGCTGATAGAGGAGAAGGACGCCGCCGTGGTGGGGGACGACCTGTGCACCGGCAGCAAGTACTACTGGAACCTGACCGACGAGAAGGGCGACCCCCTCCTCGCCCTGGCCAAGCGCTACTTGAGCCGCCCCCCCTGCCCCCGCATGCACGATACCGAAGAGCGCATAAGCCATGTGGTGGAGATGGCGAAGAGCCACCGGGCGGACGGGGTGGTGGTGGAAATAATACGCTTCTGCAAGCTGTACGACGAGGGCAACATCGCCCTGAATAAGGGGCTGGAGAAGGCAGGGGTGCCCTGCCTTACCCTGAGCCGGGAGTACTCCCTCACGGGGGTAGGCTCCATGCGCACCCGCATAGAGGCCTTCATTGAGGGCCTGGTAGGAGTGTAAAAGGAGGAGCCATGGCTGTATCACAGAACGCCGCTATAGAGGAACACCAGGCCATCGCCGAGCGTATGACGGGCACCCTTGACCGTCTCAAGTCCAGAGGCGGCCGGGGCAGCGAGGTCCACTTCTGGGAGGGCATGCGCAACTACTACCAGCGGGCTACCGATGCTGCCAAAGCGGGCCGCTCTGTCCTCTGCAGTGGCATGTTCGTCCCCCACGAGCTCTTCGAAGCCATGGACATCCCCTACTACATCGCCGAGAACCATGGCGTCATGACCTTCCAGTCCGACATAGAGGGGGGGATAGCGCTGTTCGACACCGCCGAAAGGGCGGGAATGGCCGCCGATATCTGCTCTCCCCACCGGGCGGCCACCGGGCTGGCCCTGTCAGGCCGCACCCTGCAGCCCAAGGCTGTGGTGCACACCACCACTACCTGCGACCAGACCATCAAGCTGTACGAGGTCCTGGCCGACATCCACAAGGTGCCCAACTTCCTAATTGACACACCCTACGGCGCCCGGCCCAACGACATGGCCTACGCCGAGGAGAACGTGAAGGAGCTCATCGCCTTCCTGGAGCAGCAGTTCAACACCAAGATGGACCCTGCCCGGCTGCGGAAGGCCCTGGAGATTTCCCACGAGGCCTACTCCTACTGGGAGAAGATATGTGAGCTGCGCCAGGCGGTCCCCTGCCCCACCGGCGGCCGGGAGGCGGTGAAGGACACCACCATCCTGCTGGTAGCCGCCGGCCGCCAGGAATCGGTGGACTACTTCAAGGCCCGCTACCAGGAGCTCAAGGACAAGGTGGACAAGAAAGAGGGCATCATCCCCGACGAGAAGTACCGCCTCGCCTGGCTCTATGTGCTGCCCTTCTTTGACCTGAAGATGGCCGACTGGCTCCAGGATACCTACGGGGCGGTCATCGTCCTGGACACCTTCGGCATCAACAACCCGGAGATAACCCTGGACCCCGAAGACCCCATCGGGTTCCTGGCCAAGAAGCCCCTGAAGCGGCGCTTCACCTACTGGAGCTTTGCCCCCAGCAAGGAGGCGTCGGCGGTGGACGACCTGGCGCAGATGTGCCGGGACTTCAAGGCCGATGCCGCCGTCCTCCTCTCCCACTGGAGCTGCCAGCAGTGGTGCGGCCTCACCCAGATGCTGCGGGACAAGATCACCAAGGATGTGGGGATACCCTTCCTGACGGTCAACGGCGACCTGCTGGACCCCCGGGTGGTGTCCTCGGAGGACATGCGCTCCAACCTGGGCGAGTTCTTCACCAGTGTAATGGGCGCATAGCACCTGACCCCACGGGAGAGGTGGTCAACCGCTCAGCGCCATCCACAGATACCTGGTCAGCAGCAAAGCGCTGCCCCCCGCCACCAGCGCCACGGCTATCCCCCCCAGGAAAGCCTTGAGTCCCATGGCCCGGATGGCCGTCCATCTAACCCTCAGGCCCACAGCGGCAAAGGCCCAGGCCAGCAGAAAGGTAACCACCGGCTTCAGGTAGCTCTTACTAAAGGCAACCCACTCCCCCCCGAAGGGCAGTGCCTCCAGCCCGGCGTGTACCAGTGTGAAGAGCACAAAGGCCACGGCAAACCAGGGGATGGGGAACTTGATGTCCTCCCCGTCTCCGGCCCTGGCGGCAAAGCGGCGGTAAAGTATCAGGCTGGCGAATATCATGGGGCCTATCATGAATATGCGGATCGACTTGGCGGCCATGGCCATCCCCACCGCCCCGTCCACCTGGCTGCCGGCGGCGATGACCTGGGCTGTCTCGTGGACCCCCATCCCCACCCACATCCCGTAGGCCACCGGGCTACCGGCCAGCCAGGGGCCCAGAAAACCGTTGAACAGCAGGGGATAGGCAAACATGGCCGAGAGCCCAAACAGGGTTATGGCCGCCAGGGACAGCCCCACCTCCTCCGCCCTGGCCCGGATGGCGGGCCCGGTGGCGGCAATGGCCGAAGCGCCACAGATGGAGGTGCCCACTCCCAGCAGCACCGATAGCGCCCCTCCCATCCTCAGCACATAGCGGCAGAAGAGGGTGCCAAACAGGAAGGCGAATGATAGGTTGAGGAGCACCACCACCACCCCGGCACCGCCCAGTCTGGTCCACACGGAGGCGCTGATGGTCAGCCCTAACAGGGCAACGGATAGGCGCAGCACCCGGGAGGCACTGAACTCAACCCCGGCGGCAAAGCGTCCGCCGGAGAGTCGGGGCAGGACATTGGTGGCGATAATGGCGTATATGAAGGCCCACAGCAGGGCGCTGAATTTGAACCAGGTCCCCTTGAGGAGCCAGTAGGTGGCAAAGGAGGCCGTGGCCAGGGCCAGACACAGCAGCAGGCCGGGTCCGTTATCCCCGGCCCACCTCCGCCAGCCGGTCCCCGCCGTGCCTCCGGCCTCACTCACGCATGCTTCTCACGACCTGCCGCCTCGTTTCCAGCCCATTAACTTCCCAGGCGATGATATGCTGGCAACCCTCAGGTGTCAAGGCAGGATTCCCGAGGTCGTTTAGCGAGCATCTTCATTCCCGCCCGCCCACCCCCCGCAGACTATCTCGGGGGTCTGGGGGGTGTAACCCCCCGGAATAAGCTAACTGGGCGGGCGGGTGGGACAAACCAGAGGTGTAACCGGGTGGGCAGGTAGGATAGAATGAGGATATCCGCCATCAGGAAACATCCATGACAAAAGCCGCCCCCCAGGGGCTAATCATCCTCAATACGGGCAACGGCAAGGGCAAGACCACCGCCGCCCTGGGCCTGCTGCTGCGGGCCTGGGGCCGGGGCCTTAGCGTGGCCATGTTCCAGTTCATCAAGCCCCCCCGCCTGCGCTCCGGCGAGCACCTGGCCGCCCAGCGGTTGGGCATCCCCATCACCCCCCTGGGGCAAGGCCGGGGGCGTCCCGGCCTGGAGCAGGCACAGCAGGGCTGGGAGAGGTGCCGGGAGGCCATCTACTCCGGCCAGTACGACATGGTGGTGCTGGACGAGCTCACCTACCCCCTCAACTACGGCTGGCTCCCCCTGGCCGGGGTGGTAGAGACCCTCCGGGGCCGCCCCTCGGGCGTGCATGTGGTCATCACCGGCCGCCGGGCACCCCCGGAGCTGGTGGAGCTGGCCGACCTGGTAACTGAGATGCAGGAGGTCAAGCATCCCTTCAAAAAGGGCGTCAAGGCCCAGCCCGGCATAGAGTTCTGAGGTCGGATATATGGCAGTCAAGGCCGTAGTCATCGCCGGCACCACCAGTGGGGTGGGCAAGACCACTGTAGCCACGGGCATAATGGCCGCCCTGACGCGGCGGGGCCTCAAGGTGCAGCCCTTCAAGGCGGGGCCCGACTACATAGACCCCTCCTACCACACCTGGGCCTCGGGCCGCCCCTCCCGCAACCTGGACACCTGGCTGCTCCCTCACCAGGCCGTGGCCGAGCTCTTCCAGCGGGCCACCTCCGGCACGGACATCGCCGTCATAGAGGGTGTCATGGGCCTCTACGACGGCCATTCCTCCCTGGGCGAGGCGGGTAGCACCGCCGAGCTGGCCAAGCTGCTGGGTGCCCCGGTGGTGCTGGTGGTCGATGCGCACGGCGCCGCTCGAAGTCTGGCGGCCATGGTGGGGGGCTACGCCGCCTTTGACCCCGCTCTCCGCCTGGGCGGGGTGGTGCTCAACGGCACTGGCAGCCCCGGCCACATAGACCTGTGCCGGGAGGCCATAGAGTCGGCTACCGGCATTCCGGTACTGGGGGGCCTGCCCCGCCACGAGGGCCTGCGCCTGCCCGAGCGCCACTTGGGGCTGGTGCCCATGGTGGAGGGCCCGGCGGGCCGGGAGTACCTGGAGCGCCTGGTGGCCCAGGTGGAGTCGGCCATAGACCTGGACCGCCTCGTGAAGCTGGCCGGGGAGGCCGCGCCCCCCTACACCACTCCGACCCTGTTCCCCACCCGGCACCAGCCGCCCCGGACACGGCTGGCGGTGGCCCAGGACCGTGCCTTCAGCTTCTACTATGAGGACAGCCTGGACCTGCTCAGGGCGTGGGGGGCGGAGGTGGTACCCTTCAGCCCCCTGAAGGACAGCGCCCTGCCCCCCGGCGTTGACGGCATCTACCTGGGGGGCGGCTTCCCCGAGCTCTATGCCGGAGAGCTGGCGGAGAACCGTGGCATGCAAGAGGCCATCAGGCGAGCGGCGCAGGACGGGGTGCCGGTGTATGGCGAGTGCGGCGGCCTGATGTACCTGGGGCAGGGCATCCGGGACTTTGAGGGGCGGGAGTTCCCCATGGTGGGGCTGGTGCCCGCCTGCTCCGTGCTACAGCCCGCCCTTCTTGGGAAGGGCAGACGGCTCACCCTGGGCTACCGCACGGTGCGGGCACTGAGGCACGGGCCCCTGCTGCGCCAGGGGGAGGAGGTGCGGGGCCACGAGTTCCACTGGTCGGTGCTGGAAGAGGACACGGGCGATAGCCGGCGGGCCTACCGGGTGATAGACCAGGGGGGGCGGCGTGAGGGCTTCCACACCGGCAGCGTGCTGGCCTCCTACATCCACCTACACCTGGCCAGCCGCCCCTTCCTGGCCCAACGCCTGGTGGAGGCCTGCCAGCGATACAGGCAGGCCGCCGCTAAATAGCCCGCCCTCTGAGTATCGCCTCAGTCTCCATATCCCCACATCGGTACAAAGCAATGATGCGCGCCCCAATAGGGGGGTCTGGGGGGCAAAGCCCCCAGGGAAATAAACCTCGGGCGGGCGGGTGGGAAAGAGAATCCACTTCCC
>JAZGBK010000069.1:0-3880 GCA_036476365.1 Dehalococcoidia bacterium | reverse complement strand
CCCGGTCCGGGGGGGCCTGCGGCCCGGCGATGAGGGATGGGGCCCAGGCCGCCGCAGCCTCTAGTGCCAGGAGATAGGACGCCGATATGAGCAACCAGAAGAGGGAGGACATCATAGCCCCGGCGGGGGCTGAGGCCCCGAAGAGGCCCTGACCCAGGGCGGGCAGCAGCAACACCACAGCCGCCAGCCACAGCCCCAGGCCCAGCAACACGGGGTAGGCACGTCCGGGGCGGTGCAGGCGGACGGCTATCACGCTCACCGCCCCTCCCCCCGCCACCCAGCCGGCGGCAATGAGGGCCAACACCAGGGGTTTGGCTGCCTGCTGAAGGAACCCGATGGTGCCCGAGGTTATGGATAGGGGCAGCAGGAGGGTGACCCGCTCCTGGATAAGCTGGGCCGGGGAGGGGCCCCCCAGTAGGGTGCCCAGGGCTAGGGAGAGGAGCCCGGCTCCCAGGCTGGCGGCCGCCCCGGCCACAAACGCCCGCAGGGGGCGGTGTTTGCGGTCCTGCTTCATACTAAATTATAACAAGGGGCACGTCGTTGAGGCCAAACGGGTGGTCACGGCGGGCCACACCGGGTAGAATGGGGACAATTAGTTGGACAGGAGGTCTGTGTATGAACGCCCTGGAAGGTATCCTGGTGCTGGACCTGGCCCGCCGCTACCCGGGGGCCTATTCCGCCATGTTCCTGGGGGACTTCGGCGCCGAGGTCATCAAGGTTGACCCTCCAGGCACCGAGTTCCCCATCCCCTATATTGACACCCACAGCGAGAAGTTCGCCGCTCACTTCGCCCCCGACCGCAACAAGAAGAGCATCGTTATGAACCTGAGGGACGAGGCGGGCCGGGAGGCCTTCCACCAGCTGGTGAAGCGGGCCGATGTGCTCATAGAGGGCTTCCGCCCCGGGGTGATGCAGCGGTTGGGGTCGGACTACGAGACCTTACGCAAGCTCAACCCCCGCCTTATCTACTGCTCGGAGACCGGCTACGGCCCCGATGGCCCCTATGCCAGTGTCCCCGCCCACGACATGAACTACATCGCCATCGCCGGTGCCCTCAGCCTGGTGGGCCCCAAGGACGGCCCCCCTTACTTGCCCAGCAACCTGCTGGCGGACATGGCCGGGGCCGGGCTCCACGGGGCCATCGGCGTCCTCATCGCCCTCCAGGCCCGGGAGAGGACGGGCCAGGGCCAGCTGGTGGACATCTCCTACATTGATACCGTAATCTCCCTGCTCTCCTTTGATGCCTCTTTCTACTTCACCACGGGGAGGGTGCCCAAGAGGGGGGAGACCCACACCACGGGGGCCGTCGCCTGGGGCAATGTGTATAAGTGCAAAGACGGGGAGTACTTCTCTCTGGGCTGCGCCGAGCCCCACCTGTGGGCCAACCTGTGCCGGGCCCTGGGCCGGGAGGACCTCATCCCCCTTCAGAACCCGGACACCCCCGAGGAGAGGCAGCGGGTCATCGCCGAGCTATCGGCCATCTTCCTTACCCGCACCCGGGACGAGTGGGCGGAGTACCTGCGGGACAAGGAGGCCTGCACCGGCCCGGTGAACAACCTTGACGAGACCTTCCGGGACCCTCAGGTGCTCCACCGCCAGATGGTGTTGGAGGTGGACCACCCCCGGCTGGGCAAGGTGAAGCAGGTGGGCATCCCCATCAAGCTCTCGGAGACGCCGGGCAGCATCCGCAGCCTGGGGGTGACCCTGGGGACCAACACCCAGGAAATCCTCAGTGGCCTGGGCTACAGTGGGGAGGAAATCGCCGCCCTGAGGGATAAGGGGGCCGTGGCCTGAGCCTGACGAAGGCCATGGCTCAGGAGCCTGCTAAGACGAAGGCTCGTTGAAGTGATGGTGGGCCCGGGCTACGGCCCTCTCCTGCACCAGAAAGGCCAGGAGCAGGCCGCTGCCCAGGGTGGCTCCGGCTAACTGGAAGGACAGCGCACCGTAGCCGACCTGGGCTATCAGCAGCCCGCCTATGGAAGCACCCAGGGCGGTGCCTGCCCAGTTGCTGCTGGATATGAGGCCAGCCAGGGTGCCCCGGGCGTACCCCCCTGCCTCGGCACACACTATCGACATCATAGTAGTGACAGGCATGACCAGCAGCGCAAACACGCTGGCCGTCAACACCGAAAGCCACATCCCCCATCCCAGGAGAAAGATGGCCAGCCCCGGGGCGGTGGCCACCAGCAGAGCGGTGGCAACCGTCGGGAGTCTCCGGCGGCTGTTACCTATCCTGCCTCCCACCAGGGGGCCCAGGGTCGCCCCTATGGCGACTATGGCTATAGGCAGGGCTACCTCTGCCGTCCTCAGCCCGTAGGTCAGTATCAGGAATGCCGGGAAGAAGGTGATTATTACTCCGAAAGCCATGCGGGCTACCATGTTTGCCCCCGCCATGTGCCAGGTGAAAGGTAGAGTGGCCACCTGCCGCAGGCGCTCAGCCAGGCCAAGGCCGGTGGCCTGAGGCCGGTAGCGGGGACAGAGGGCGAGTAAGACAAGTCCTGCCAGGAGCATGGTCACCCCAGCCGCTATGAACGGAGAGCGCCACCCGGTGAAGTCGGCCAGGACAGCCGCCAGTGGGATACCCAGCATGCTGCTCAGCCCCGGCTGCATGGTTATGGTGGCCACCGACATGGCTCTCCGCCTCGCCGGGAATATGTCGCCGATTAAGGCGAGGCAGGTGGGCGATACTACGCCGCCACCGATGCCTGCCAGCACACGGAACCCTGCCGCCACGGCGAAAGTCGGGGCCGCAGCCGTGCCCAGGGAGCCTATGGCCACCAGCGCGGTGCCCAGGAGCAGCACTGGCTTGCGACCGTAGGTATCGGAGAACGGTCCTATCGTCAGCGCTGTTAGCGCCCAGGCTATGGCGGACACGGTAACAAGCTGGGCTGCCACGGGTACCGTGGTACCCAGCCCGGATGACATATCCACCAGCAGTGGCCCCAGCATGGCTACCGCTGTGATGTTGCTGAATACAGTAAACGCCAGGACACCCAGGAGAAGCGAGAAGCCGGCCTCCCCGCCGGGGGACTCCGGCGCTGTCATCGAACTTGTCTTGACGGCTGCTCCTTTTCGGTTCGCTGACTATAGAGGCTGTGGCTCAGGGGGTCTGCAGCCGGAACATGCTCCTGGCGTTCTCGTAGAGGATGAGGCGGTTCTCCTCGGGGCTGAGCCCCAGCCGCTCCAGGCCCTGCCTGGCCGCTCCGGGGTCCCACCAGGGGAAGTCGGAGCCGAACAGCACCCTCTCGGCACCGATGTAGCGTATCATGGACACCAGCTCCTCCTGTGGCCATTCGGCCCCAACGGTGGCGCTGACATCAAAGCAGATTTGGGGGTGCCTCTTGGCCAGGGCCAGGGCCGCCCTGTAGTAGGGCTGGAAGAGGTGGGGGTACCAGTCCGCCGGCCCCACCCCCATGTGGGCCAGCACCAGCCTTAGCCGGGGGAAGTCGCTGGCCACATCCTCAAAGTGCTCCGGCTTGGAGTATTCCACCGGCTGCTTGGGGTTGTCCGGGTGGGGGTGGGCACCGCAGTGGAAGACTATGGGCACGTCCAAGGCCTGGGCCGTCTCGTAGGCCGGCCACATGGCGCGGTCGTTGGGATAGAAGCGGCTGATGGGTGGGTGGAGCTTGATGGCCCGGGCGTCGCCGCTGCTCGCCTTGTCCCGTATCTCCTGGCGCATGGCCTCGGCCCCCATCATGGGGTCCAGGGTGATGGTGGCATACAGGTTGGGGTGCTCCTGGGCCATCCGGCAGGTCCACTGGTTGCGCCGCTCCAGACGGGCCAGCAGCATTTGGTCTATCTCCTGCTCCGCCTCCTCCCGCTGGCTGGGGGAGAGGTCGGGGGACAGCTTACTCCGGGCGGCGTCTCGCATGTAGGCCAG
>JAZGBK010000068.1:0-2189 GCA_036476365.1 Dehalococcoidia bacterium | reverse complement strand
TAGATCCCCGCGGCCTCCCTAAATAGCTGGATTTCAAACACAAATTCAAACTGTTGCAGAAGTCTTTCTGCAGATCAAAAACATATATATGGTTTGTATCTCGTATAAGCGCAATTATACGTTGACAAATTGTGTACACTTTGTTACTACTTTGGCTCTTTTTGTGATCGCCTACGCTAGCTCCTTAAGCAACCTGTCTAGCCACAAAAATAATGATCGATCAACTTAAAGAGAACGCGACCAGGTTCACCGCCGCCAACCCCGATGTGAGGCGGATCGTGGCCCGAGCCCTGGAGGTGGAGGAGAAGGGCCGGAAGCTCCAGGCGCAGCGGGCTGAGGAGTGGAACGTTCCCCAGGGCGAGTACCTGGGCTGGACCTGGTCTGAGATACCGGCGCCCGCCGCCCGACTAAGGAACCTGGTGGAGGAAGGGGTGCTCAAGATCAGCTACAAGTCCCGGTCCACCACCAACTACCTGGTGGTCGATCCCAACCTGGCCAGGGAGGTCCTGGACCAGAGCCTGGACGACCTGGAGGAGCCCCTACCTCAGGGGATCTTCAAGCACATCGTCGGCTACGATGAAGTCAAGTACTGGATGGAGAAGAGCCTCCGTGGCGAGGAACCGGTCCATATCCTCTTGGCTGGCCCTCCCGCCACTGCCAAGAGCCTGTTTCTGGAGGCAGTGGGCAACCTGCCCGGGTCCCAGTTCGTTTTGGGCGGCGCCACCAGTAAGGCCGGGGTGGCCGACTTCTTGATCAACTTCCGGCCCCGCTACCTCATCATCGACGAACTGGACAATATGAGCGGCCTGGACCTCTCGGTGCTCCTGTCCCTGATGCAGAGCGGCACTGTGGCCCGCCTCAAGAAGGGGATGCGCTCCCACGAGCAGATGACCACCTGGGTCTTCGCTGGGGTGAACCGCAAGGACCGGCTGCCGCCCGAGCTGCTGTCCCGGTTCATCACCTTCGACTTCAAGGCCTACTCGGAGCAGGAATTCGTCGACGTGGTGGTTTCCGTGCTCACCCAACAGCTGGGCAAGGAGCTGGGGCTGGCGGATTACATTGCCCGGCGGGTGGCGCAGCGGACTCTCGACCCCAGGCAAGCGATCCAGCTGGCCAAACTGGTGGACAGGGAGGAAGAGGTGGATAGGTTCGAGGATGGGAAGAGTCGGCTGCTATAGGGAAATTTGGACACTTGGACAAGGGGCATGCTTCGGCTAGACTTGCTCCGATTCTAGGGAAGATTTAATGAGTAGGCGCATCACCCGGAGACTGGCTGCCAGTGCCACCGGGAGGACGCTGAGAAGATGTTTTAGGTGAGAAAAATGTTAGGCGTAAAAGCGGCTATTTATGCCAGGGTCAGTACCAGGATGCAGGAAGAGGGCGGGACCATCGAGACTCAGCTAGACCGAATCTCGAAAGACCCCCTGGTGCCGGTCAAATACGGGCCATATGCAGAGATGGAGCAATACCTGGACAATGGGGTCAGCGGGCGGAAGAAACCTTTGTGGGAAAGGCCTGAGGGTAAGCGGCTGCTGGCCGATGCCAAGGCCGGCAAATTCAACGTGATCATTGTCTACAAATTCAACCGCCTGGGCAGGCACATGATAGACACGGAGGAGGCGATTGCTCAGCTATTCTCCTACGGCATCACCATCTACGACGTTAAGAATCAAATGGCGCTGGACAACAATACAGCCACCGGAAAGATGATTCGCCAGTTGATGGGCATGATGGCCGAATTTGAAGCCACCAACGGCGCAGAGGCAATGAGGGACGGCCTGGAGCGGGTGGCAAGTTCGGGCAAGACGCTGTACCAGGAAAGCCCAGCGGCGCAGAAAGCCTATTGGCGTATATACGAACGGCGCCATCGAGACGTGAAGGAGAACGAATGAAGGCAGTCATATACACTAGGGTATCCACTGAAGAGCAGGCAAAGGAGAACCGCACCAGCCTGACGTTCCAACGGGAGCAGAGTGAGGATTATTGCGAACTTATGGGACACGAGGTGTGGGAGGTGATTGTAGACGCTGGCTACAGCGGCTTATCCCTGGACACACCGGGATTGCGGCGTATCCAGGAGCTGGCCCAGACGGAGGCCTTCATTCTGGTCGCTTGGAGTTCCGACCGCCTGGCCCGGGACATCATCAGGCGTCGGCTGCTGGCGGAAACCATGAAGGATGCCGGGGGGC
>JAZGBK010000067.1:0-5041 GCA_036476365.1 Dehalococcoidia bacterium | reverse complement strand
GGGCATGTGGGAGGCGAAAGAAACGGGAGAACTGCTGATAATGGGCGTGGGCTTCATCTCCTCTCTGCCGGCCGGCTTCGGCGACTATCGTACTTTCGGCCTGGGGCCCAACTTCGGGCGCATCATGAGCGATCCCGAGCAGGCCACCCGGGTCTTGGAGGCTGCCGAGGCCAAGGGCTATGACCTGGACACCTGCCCCACCCTGCGCTCCAGCCTGGGGGCGCTGTTCTTAGGTATGTTCGATATCTCCCGCACAGGGGAACGGTTGGTCCCAGAGCTACTCCTGGAGAACCGCACGTGCCAACCCCAGGGCAAATTTGCCCAGCTTTGGCAGGAATACTACGGCGTGCCCACCTTCATCTTAGATTTCCCCCCCAGCATCGACCACCGACAGTACCTGGTTGACCAGATGAATGACGCCATAGAGTGGATGGAGAAGGTCACCGGGCGCACCTATGACGACGAGAAGTTCGCTACAGCGGTGGAGAACGAGTGGGAGTCCCGGGTGCTGTGGGCCCGCATGTGTATGCACCAGAAGGCAATCCCGGCCCCATTGGACCAGCTGATGTTGTTCTCCTTTGAAGACGCTTTCTGGCGGGGCCGTCATCAGCAGGAGGCCGTGGAGCTGATGCGGATGGCCTGCGATGAGGTGGCATACCGAGCTGCCAACGGCATCGCCGCCCTGGCTTCGGAACGCTGCAGGCTTCTTCATGAGGGCGTAGCTACCTGGTTCAAGAGCCAGGTGCTGCGCTATCCACGGCGTTACGGAGCGGTGTACATAGGTTCCCAGCAGATATTCGGTGACTGGGGCGCTTATGAGATGGCTGAGGACGGTACGCTGACCCCCATCTCCACCCTGAAAGAGATGGGCCGCAGCCTGAACTCCCGCCAGGAGGCCCTGCAGGCGGTGGCTGACGTCTTCCTGGCATATTGTGGTCAGACCATGTGCGCCGACATGGAGAAGCGCATCAAGATACGCCTGGCCATAGCCCGGGACTGGAAGGTGGACGGGGTGGTGTTCAGCATGGAGCGGGGGTGCAAGGGCACTATCAGCACGCATATGGAGACGGCCTGGCAGCTCAAGGAGCAAGGGATACCCTGCATGCCCTACGACAACTCCAGCTGCAACCCCAAGGAGTTCAACGAGGGCGAGTACATGACCCGTTTTGATGCCTTCATGGAGAGCCTGGGGCTGAAGCCCCTGGAGGCCTGAGGCCCCTGCGAGGGGAGCAGGTTGGTCCCGGGACCCCTGAGCTAAGAGGGTCGTCTTTTGGAGCGGGAGGACGCTTTCGCTTTCGTGCTAACCACGATGTCCTGGTAGTGGAAAAACTTCTCTCGTCCACACCAGTTGCCGTAAAAGATGGGACCATTAAAGTGTAAGCCGGACCTCGTATGGGCGTCTCTCACCCAGCCTTCCTCGTGCGCTATGCCAGCTTCATACGGGTATTCCAGATAGTGCCCCTCGGGTTGCTGGATAAAGCGGAACCGGCTTCTTCCGGCCTGCTGCAGGGAGAGGGACTCACTGTTGATGATAAAGAAGGTGGCCAGGTACCGGCCGCCGGGCCTGAGGACACGGGCAATCTCGGACAGGTAGTGCTCGGTGTCAGCAGACACCATGTGGGTGAACACTGAAGCGAGGAATACGACATCAAAAGAGGCGTCTTCGTAAGGGAACCTGTATTCATAAGCCCTGTGTTTCCCTCCAGGGGTGTACTGCTCGTTATGTATGTCGGCGAAATGGAAGCGGAAGTTCGGATGGGAGCGGGATATCCGCCTGCGGTTCCATTCTATGGCCAAGCGGATGATGTCAAAGCCCTCATAGCTGCCAGTCTTGCTCAGATACCTGGTCAATGGCACGGCATTCCTGCCAATTCCGCAGCCCACATCAAGCACCCGGTCGTCCGGTCGCAGGTCGGCAAGCTCGATGAGCGACTTAAGCAACCATTCGCCGCCATGCTCAAACTCCGACCCACCCCATAAGGCAGCGAGCAGCTTGGGGGGCCTCATTCGGCCCCGCCGCCCCCGCAAGGTGTCAAGAGCATCTATAGCGGACAGCAGCAGGAAAACAGCAGCGGGGATATTGAACGCATCGCGCAAAGCGTTCCGCAGCAAGCGCCTGCCACGGGCCTGCAAAGGGACAACGCACTTGCCGGTTTCGGTCTCCACTTTGCGCTTCTACCAGTCCTCCCGCCGTAAACAGGTTACCATCCGGCGGTCGTGGTGGCAAAGAGCAGAGCCATGCCGGGATTTGAGGCGGGCACCCCTCCGCTGTATACTGGGGCCGAGTCCAAGGAAAGGAGGCCGCCCATGCCGGAGCAGCAGAGGGGTTCGGTGAGGCCCATACCCAGGGAGGTGTCCCCGCAGGAGGTACAGGCGGCCCTGAAGGGCTACTGTGAGCTGGCGATGTCCCTGGGGGCCTCCGGTGCCCTGGCCATTCCCAGGGAGCAGGTGGTGGTGGACGAGCGGGTGCGTCTCAAGTGCTTCATACCCCGCTGCCAGCGGATGGGCGAGACCCCCAACTGCCCCCCCCATACTCCAGAGCCGGACCAGGTGCGCCAGGCCCTGGACAAATATAGCTGGGCGGTGCTCCTCAAGACCGATATCCAGCCAGTAGCCGACTACATGCCCCTGAGGGGAAGGCAGGCTGGGCAGCGCCCCAAGGCCCTGTATTTCCACGCCGAGACCGGCCGCATCGTCACCGAGGTTGAGGACCAGGCCTTCCGGGACGGCTTCTACCTGGCCCTGGGGCTGGGGGGTGGCTCCTGCAAGGACCACCTGTGCAACGGGCAGGTGTGCCAGTTCCTGGATAGCGGCCGCTGCCGCTTCCCCCTCAAGGCCCGCCCCTCCATGGAGGCCCTGGGCATTGATGTGTTCGGCCTGGTGAGCCGGGTGGGGTGGGGCATATACCCGACGGCCATCCACGAGCCGGAGCTGGGCGCCATCCCCTGCGGCAACTCGGTGGGCCTGGTGTTCATCCACTAAGGAGGCAAGCTATGGCCAGAGATGTGGTGGAGATGCTGGAGGACTATGTGGCCGAAGACCCCATCCGGTGGGGAAAGCTGTCCAGCCAGGTGACTTCCCGTCGCCTGGAGCTGCTGCTGCTGCGGGAAATCCTCCTGGAGCTGAGGAAACTCAACCAGAGGCAGGGCCCGTCCGCAGGCTGAGACACATAGCCAGCAGCGGGGCACCAAGAGGTCGTTTAGCAATCATCATCTTTCCCATCTACCCCCCAGACCCCCCGAGGGCGGGGCAAGTCCTGCCCCTACGCCCCAAACTGTAGGGGCGCCGCTGCTGCGTCCCCCAAGTTATCGGGCATGGAGTGGTTGATAAACGACCTCTGTGTAGACGGTGTGCTATACTGGGACTCGCCTTGAAAGTCCTGGTCACCAACGACGACGGCATAAACGCCCCCGGTCTGTGGACCCTGGTAAGGTCGCTTAAGCAGGTGGCCCAGGTGGTAGTGGTGGCCCCCGACCGGGAGCAGAGCGGGGTGGGCACCTCTATCAGCCTGCACAACCCGCTGCGGGTCGCCCGTCCCCATCCCCCGGTTGAGGATGTGGAGACCTACTCTGTAGAGGGCACACCCGGCGATGCCGTCATCCTGGCCCTGGGCCACCTGGTAAAGGGTGGAGTGGACCTGGTGATTGCCGGCATCAACGAGGGGGCCAACCTGGGCAACGATGTCTATATATCGGGGACGGTGGGTGCCGCCTTCCAGGGCTGGTTCTACGGCCTGCCATCGGTGGCCCTCTCTGTGGCTTCCCTGCACGATGTGAAGTTTGAGGCTGCGGCCAAGCTGGCCCCGCTGCTGGTTAACCTCTTTGCACGGGAGAAGCTGCCCCGCAACCTGCTGCTCAATGTAACCCTGCCCAATATCCCTCTTTATGATGTCCAGGGCATAGAGGCTACCCGCCTGGCCCAGCGCAGCTATGCTGATGTGGTGGAGGAGGGCTGGGACGGCAAGCGTCAGTACTACTGGATTGTGAGGGGCAAGGCGGAGTGGAAGGACGAGCCTGGCACCGATGTGAGGGCGGTGCGCATGGGCCGGATAGCCCTCACCCCCCTCTCCTCCAACAACCCCCAGCTCGGGTCCACCCTGCGTCGTCTGTGCTTCCCCTTGTATGTGGAGCTGCTCTCCGCCCGCCCCGGCATGTGAGTTATGAAACTAATCTACAACCGGTATGAAACTCCTTGACACAGGCGTGAGAGGGAGTAAAATTGGGGAAGTGGTAATAATGAGTATTATATGTGCATTGGAGGCCAGACATGGCTAAGAGACTTTTCGCCGTACTGATGGCGTTGACCCTGGTGGTGGCCCTAACGGTCCCGGCTCTGGCTGCCAGTGGCACGCTTGACATCGCATCGGCCTGGGGTGGAGCGGATCGGACAGGCCCTTCCCGAGTAGAGGTGACCTATACAATTAAGGCCAGCGGCAGTGTCCCCCAGGCAGCGGTAGATGCGGTGCAAGATGCTATCACTACTTGGAACGGCGCTATTGATGGGTTAGAGAGTGGCTGGGATTTCGATCTGGTTCCGCTCGGAAGTGGCAGCGGAACCAGCCTGGCGGGACGGCGTGGCATGTTTGTCAAGCCACCGGGGGGATGCGACCCGTGGCCGCAGTGCAAGAACGGCGGCGGTAATGGCGGCGCTGAGCCCGATATTGAAATCCAAATTAAGAAGGGTGGGGGGCGCATCGCCGGCATGGCGCGGTGGGAGAGGGACGCAGACGGGTTCACCGTCTATGCCAAGATTCAGATTTCCGGCAGCGCGTTCGGCCTGGAGAACCAGCCTGAGGTGGTCGGAGAGATTGCCCTGCACGAGCTGGGCCATGCCCTGGGCCTGGGCCATCATTCTAATGAGGCCGACCTCATGGGGCGTACTGTGGGCTACGAGCAAGGAGGCCCCTCGGCTTGTGACCTGGACGGTTTTAAGGCAGCCCACCACTGGCTGACTACGGACGTCGGCTCAAGTCCGCACCTGCCCCACGTCAACTTCGTCACCTGCCCCTGATACAAGGGCCACCTGACAAACTGTGGGAGGC
>JAZGBK010000066.1:0-3406 GCA_036476365.1 Dehalococcoidia bacterium | reverse complement strand
GAAGCGGGTGGCCATGGTGGGCGACGGTATCAATGACGCCCCCGCCCTGGCCCAGGCCGATGTGGGCATAGCCATCGGCTCGGGCACCGATGTGGCTAAAGAGACGGGGGATGTCATCCTTATGAAGGACGAGCTGCTGGATGTCATCGCCGCCGTCCAGGTGGGCAAGGCCACCATGAGGAATGTAAAGCAGAACCTGTTCTGGGCCTTCGGCTACAATACGGCGGCCATCCCCTTCGGCCTGGGAATCATCTACCCCTTCACCGGCCTCATGGTGAGCCCGGAGCTGGCCGCCCTGCTCATGGCCACGAGCTCTATCACTGTAACCCTCAACGCCCTGCGGCTCAAAAGGTTTGTGCCCGCCATCAAGAAGGGGCCCCCGGGCCGGGGGGCCGAGGTGGCGGAGCTGCGGCCCGCCCCCGCAGCCCAGCGGGTGGGGTAGAGAGGAGGCAGCATGGCTGACAACTATCTGAAAAAGGCGCTCGGAATAAGCTACCTGTTGAGTTTCGGGTTCGCCCTGCTCCTGGGAGGTGGCTTCTTCC
The DNA here is from genome assembly GCA_036476365.1 of Dehalococcoidia bacterium. Taxonomy (GTDB): domain Bacteria; phylum Chloroflexota; class Dehalococcoidia; order JACVQG01; family JAHKAY01; genus JASLQE01. The sequence continues at coordinate 2,864 of JAZGBK010000066.1, read as the reverse complement.
TCATCACTAGCCTCACCGGGGACTACAACACCCTGACCCGGTACGGAGGGTCTGCCTGGGTATTCCTGCTGGCCCTCATCATCGTCCTGCCCGTGGTGGCCCCGGTTATGAAGCGCAGGTACCGGGGATAGGGGTGGTGGTTAACACCGCATCCGGCGCTTGAAGGCAAAAGGAGGGAACTATGCCGTTTCTATGGTTCGGCAAAGGCAAGAAGGGTGAAACGGTGAAGGACCTGGTGTGCGACATGGATGTGGACCCCAAGGCGGCCGCCGCCAGCTATGAGTACGGGGGCCAGACCTACTATTTCTGCGCCCCGGGCTGCAAGCACGCTTTTGAGAAGGACCCCGAGAAGTACATCGGTGGGCACCGGATGAACATGTGACCCGGACCAGGCGAGAGATAAGAATAGCTGCTTGAAGAAAGGAGAAGCATGACCATCAGGAAGGTTACCCTCCGCCCCTCCACCCTGCGCAAGTGCCACGCTTCCTGTTAGCCGTAGCAAGTTGCTCCGACGGCCACGGGAAGCTGACCCTGCCCCGGGAGGGCGTAGCTGGGGGAAGGGGATGAGCCTCCGGGGTGGGGCATAGTGCTCGCTGGTGGGCAACAGACCACCCCTGCTCCTCCGTCCATCCCTGCGGCAGTACAGCAACTACACTTTTGGCCCGATAACCTGTCCCTAAGCCCCTTCCCTTTTGTCCGGTTCCCATCTCATAATTATGTGTCAACAGCCACATGAGGGTTGACTTTTGGCCTAATAGTATATAAAATCACTAATAGAGAAGGTTTTATAACGAAGCTGGGGGCCCTCCCCTGGCTGTTGAAGGGGGACTTATGAAGCTGCATACCAAGCTTGCGGGCGCTGTTCTTGCGGTGCTGTCCCTTGTTCTGGTGTTGGGTGCCTGTGGGGCACCGTCCACCCCGGCACCGGCGTCGCCACCTGCTACCACCCCGGCACCCACGGCTACCCCACAGCCTACCCCCATTCCCCCCCCGGATACCCCGTTGGCCCAGAGCAAGCAGGTCTACACCACCTTCTGCGCCGGCTGCCACGGCTCAGAGGCCCAGGGCACTGCTCTGGCCCCGGCCCTGCCCGGACATTCGGAGCCGGTGGTAAAGCGCCAGGTGCGCTCCCCCATCGGCACCATGCCCCCCTTCTCTACATCCGTCATCAGTGACCAGGAGCTGGACCAGATAGTTGACTTTATCGCCAGCCTGCCCGTCCCCGAGCAGCATGTCGAGCCCGTGGATATGGAAGGGGCGCTGGCCATACACCACTGGATGGCCATCTACGCCATTGAGGAAGGCGATACCCAGGATGCCATGCACCACATAGACCACATCCGGGCGTTGGTGACTGACCCCGAGCATGAACGCCGGATGGAGGAGATCGGAGAGTTCATCCGGCAGGGCGAGTTTCACGAAGCCGAGCACGAGATTGAGGAGATGCTGGCGGGGCCGGCCGATGCCGACCTACGCTCTACCGAGATGCACCTAGGGCTGGCCATGGCCGCCGCGGCGCTGCAGGATGCCCCGGACGCCATTCACCACATGGAGCACTTCCTGACCGTGGCTGAAGGGGCCGCTGCCGAGCAAGCCCGTGAGGTCGTGGAGTTGTTGCAGGGGGGAGAACTTCACGAGGCGGAGCACGAGATAGAGGATATACTGGAGACCCATTAGTAGTCGCCACCCTCTCCAGGGAGCCTCCATCAGTGGCCTGTCCTTTGGTGGGCATCGTCCTTCCCGCCCCAGCTTGACGGCAGAGTGGCCCCAGGCGTATAATAGCAGCAATTAGGGCATTTTAGTAATCAAGGCCAGTTAGCGAAAGATGCGTCAGACATTTCAGCGACAGGTAATCCTGGAGGAGCTCCGGGGGACCAAGAGCCATCCCCGGGCGGCGGAGCTTTACCAGAGGGTCCGTCAGCGGATACCCACCGTCTCCTTCGGCACGGTGTACCGCAACCTCAGGATGCTGCGGGACCAGGGGCTCATCCAGGAGCTCACCCTGGGGGATGAAGCGTCCCGGTGGGACGGCAACCACCACCACCACTACCACTTCACCTGCCAGAGCTGTGGCCGGGTGCTGGACCTGGAGGTGGAGCCCGACCCCCGCTGGGAGGCGGAGGTGGCCCGCCGCACGGGACTGGCTATCACCCAGCACCGGGCCGAGTTCTACGGCCTGTGTCCTGATTGCCGGGAATAGCTTCTTCTTGCCGGTAGGCGGAGTTGACGCCGCCTGCGGGCAATGCTACAATCTCCCTCTTAGGCCCGGCTAATCTCAGGAGATGTGGAGGAATCACGGCCCATGAGTGTGTTCGATAAGTTCGAGGAAGTCCGCCTCAACCGTCACCAGTATGCCCAGGAGTGGAAGCAGCGCACGGGGCGGCCGGTGTTTGGCTATTTTTGCACCTACGCCCCGGAGGAGCTTATCCATGCCGCCGGCATCCTGCCGGTGCGGGTGCTGGGCAGCCACGAGCCGGTGGATGTCACCGAGCCGTATATCCCCAGCCAGTGGTGTCCCTATTGCCGGGACGCTCTGGCCCAGGGGCTGCTGGGCAGGTATGACTATGTGGACGGTCTGGTGTATGCCTTCGCCTGCGCCCATATCTGGAACACTTATCTAAGCTGGACCCGCCACCACCCACCCTCCTACTACTACCATATATACATCCCCGAGCACTTCTACAACCCGCACGCCAGGGGTGCCCTTATCGACGAGCTACAGGACTTCAAGCAGCACTTTGAGAAGTGGCTGGGCCGCACCATCACCAATGCCGACCTGGACCGCTCCATAGAGGTGTACAACACCAATATCCAGCTCCAGCACCAGATATATGAGACTCGCAAGGGCCCTAACCCCCTTATCA
>JAZGBK010000065.1:0-3113 GCA_036476365.1 Dehalococcoidia bacterium | reverse complement strand
TAATAGGCGGCAGTGCCGCCCCGACCCCGGTGGCCGGGAAGGGGGTGGCCAGAGTAGCCCAGGCCCTGCGCCTTTACCGGGTGCGGGTGGAGCGGCGGGGGACGGATACTATAGTGAGTGGTTACCTAAGAGATACATGAGTCAGGATAAGGAGACACTGGGGTAGTGTTTACCGGGATTGTGGAGGAGGTGGGCCGGGTGGGGACGGCGGCGGGGGACCGGCTGCGCATCGCCGCCCGTAAGGTGGTGGAGGGCACCGCCCCCGGAGACAGCATCAATGTCAACGGGGCCTGCCTCACCGCCACCGCCGTAGAGCCGGGCGGCTTCTATGTGGAGCTCATGGCCGAGACCCGGCGCCGCACCAACCTGGGCCGGCTGCGCCCCGGCGATACCGTCAACCTGGAGCGGGCCCTCCAGTGGGGAGGCCGCATGGGCGGCCACATGGTGCAGGGCCATGTGGATACCACTGCCCGGGTGCTGACCGTATCCCCGCAGCACGGGGCGGTGGTGGTCCGCCTCTCTCTCCCCGCTCACCTCATGCGCTATGTGGCCCCCCAGGGCTTTATCGCTGTGGACGGCGTCAGCCTTACCGTGATAGACTGCGATAAGGACTCCTTTGCCGTCTCCCTGGTGGCTTATACCCGGGAGCATACCACCCTGGGACATAGGCGGTCGGGGGACGAGGTGAACATAGAAGTGGATATAATGGCCAAGTACCTGGAAAGGCAGCAGTCCGCCGGCGGGCTGACCCCGGATAGGCTGCGTGCCTTCCTGGAGGGCTGAGGAGGCAGTATAGATGGCCCTGGCTACCATCCCCGAGGCACTGGCCGAGATAGCGGCGGGGCGCATGGTCATCATCGTGGACGATGAGGACCGGGAGAACGAGGGCGACCTCATCCTGGCCGCCGAGAAGGTCACCCACGAGGCCATAAACTTCATGAGCAAGCACGGCCGGGGGCTCATCTGCCTGGCCGTAGAGGGGGAGAGGCTGGATGAGCTCCAGATACCCCAGATGGTGTCCGACAACACCTCCACACTTGGCACCGCCTTCGCCGTGTCAGTGGAAGCCAAGCATGGGGTGACCACCGGCATCTCCGCCCACGACCGGGCGGCCACCATCCGGGCGGTGCTGGACCCGGCCACCCGGCCCGAGGACCTGGCCCGCCCCGGTCACATGTTCCCCATCCGGGCCCGGGGGGGCGGCGTGCTGGTGCGCGCCGGCCACACCGAGACCGCCGTGGACCTGGCCCGCATGGCCGGCCTCTACCCCGCCGGGGTCATCTGCGAGATTGTGGCCGAGGACGGCGACATGGCCCGCCTCCCCCAGCTCAGGGAGCTGGCCGCCCGGTTCGGCCTCAAGAGTGCCTCCGTGGCCGACCTCATCGCCCACCGGCGGCGCACCGAGAAGCTGGTGCAGCGGGTGGCCACCGCCAAGCTCCCCACCCGCTACGGCATGTTCACCGCCCACGCCTACCGCAGCCTGGTGGACCCCGACGAGCAGGTAGCCCTGGTGTGCGGCGATGTCACCACGGACGAGCCGGTGCTGGTGCGGGTGCACAGCGAATGCCTCACCGGGGATGTCTTCGGCAGCCGGCGCTGCGACTGCGGCGAGCAGATAGAGCTGGCCATGGACCTCATCGCCCAGGAGGAGCGGGGGGTGTTCCTCTACATGCGCCAGGAGGGCCGGGGCATCGGCTTCCACAACAAGCTCCGGGCTTATGCCCTCCAGGACCAGGGTATGGACACCGTGGAGGCCAACAACTCCCTGGGCTTCGCCACTGACCTGCGGGACTACGGCGTGGGTGCCCAGATACTGGCCGACCTGGGCGTAACCCGGCTCCGCCTGCTCACTAACAACCCCAGGAAGGTAGTGGGCCTGGAGGGCTACGGGATTACCGTGGAAGAAACGGTGCCCATCATCGCCCCCCCCAACCCTCACAACCGCCACTACCTGGAGACCAAGCAACGTAAGATGGGTCACCGGCTGGGGATAGAGGAAATCGTCTCATAGAGGAGGTGCCATGAAATACCAGGGGACGCTCCTGGGGACGGGACTGCGCTTCGCCCTGGTGGTCTCCCGCTTCAACGAGCTTATCAGCTTTCGCCTCCTGGACGGTGCCCAGGACTGCCTCCTCCGCCACGGGGTGCGGGAGGCGGATGTGGATGTGGCCCTCACCCCCGGCTCCTTTGAAATCCCCCTGGTGGCCAGGAAGATGGCCGCCTCGGGCCGCTACCAGGCCGTCATCTGCCTGGGGGCCGTCATCCGGGGCGATACCCCCCACTCCGATTACATCGCCTCCGAGGCGGCCAAGGGCATCGCCATGGCCTCCATGGAGACGGGTGTGCCGGTAATCTTCGGGGTGATAACCGCCGATACCCTGGAGCAGGCCATAGAGCGGGGAGGGGTGAAGGAGGGGAACAAGGGCTTCCAGGCGGCCATGTCCGCCCTGGAGATGGCCAACCTGAGCCGGGAGCTGGACCGGGGTGTCCGCCGCCGCCGGGGCCGCCGCCCCAAGGCCGCCGCCGAATAACAACAGCGGTGGGGATGCATTTCTGGGGACAAGGCTACCTAACCCCCCTACCCACCCAATGAGCCGAGAAGGCAAGCTCATCCTGCTCTCGTCCCTGTTTGTGGGGGCGCTGCTGGTGGCCAACTTCATCGCCGTGAAGCTGGTGTCCGTGGGGCCGTTTCTGGTGCCGGCGGGCGTCATCGCCTATCCCCTCACCTTTCTCCTCACCGATACCATCGCCGAGGTCTATGGCAAGGGTACCGCCCGCCGGGTGGTGTGGGCCGGCTTCGGGGTGAACCTGATAGCGGTGGCGATGGTGATGGTGGCGCTCCGGCTGCCCCCCGCCCCCTTCTATGAGGGGGAAGCCGCCTTCAGGGCCACCCTGGGGATGGTGCCCCGCATCGTGCTGGCCTCCCTCGTGGCCTACCTGGTCTCCCAGCACCACGATGTGCTGGCCTTCCACTTCTGGCGGCGGCGCACCCGGGGCCGCTACCTGTGGTTCCGGAACAACGCCTCCACCATAGTCTCCCAGCTCCTGGACACGGTGCTGTTCATCACCATCGCCTTTGCAGGCACCATGCCCCTGGGGGCGGTGGCCTCCCT
>JAZGBK010000064.1:0-4412 GCA_036476365.1 Dehalococcoidia bacterium | reverse complement strand
TTTCGCGCAAAAAGTCGATCGCACCCTGGGGCTCCTGCGGGAGGCCTACCAGGAGTTCGGCGATGGCCTGGTGGTGGCCAACAGCCTGGGCAAGGACTCGGTGGCCGTCTGGCACCTGGCCAGACAGGTCAGCCCCAGCATCCGGGGGTTCATCGTCACCACCCGCTTCAAACCCGCTGAGACGGTCGAGTTCATGCACCAGGAGGTGAGCCGATACCCGGAGCTCCAGGTCTTTCGGAACGACGCGGCTATCCCCGAGGAGCTCTACCTTACCGACCCGGACCGTTGCTGCGATGTTCTCAAGGTAATGCCGACACGGCGGGCCATAGAGCAGATGAAGGTGACCTGTTGGGTAACCGGGTTGCGCTGCACTGAGGGGCGGACACGCACGGAGTTCCGCGAGATAGAGGAACGGGACAAGGGGCTGCTCAAGCTCAATCCTATCCTTATATGGCACGAGCGCGAGATATGGCAGTATCTGGCCCTCCACCAGGTGCCGGTGAACCCCCTGTATGCCCAGGGATATCGTTCCCTGGGGTGTGCTCCCTGCACCCGTATAGCCAGCGGCCTCAACGAGCGGGCGGGGCGTTGGGTAGGCACGAGCAAATGCGGCGGCGAGTGTGGTATTCACACCCGTCCTCTCAAGACCAGCGCAGAGCTGGTATAAGGTCCTGCCAGGACCTGGCGGCGGTAGCGAGGTAGCAATGGCGATGGAAGCCCCCAAAATGGGGGCCCTGAAAGCCGGGATCTACCGGGAGGTGGTGTTCCATGCCCCGGTGCGCCATAGCTGTGTTTGCTTCTACCTTTGCGCCGGGGTGCCTCGGGTCCTGAGGGACTGGCGGGAGGCTGCTGACTGATGGAGGCCGGCATCGTTGTCCTGGGCTTTGGCGTGGGGGTGCTGGTAGGCCTTACCGGAATGGGCGGGGCCGCCCTGCTCACCCCCCTGCTCATCCTCCTGTTCGGGGTGCGCCCGGTGGTGGCCATCGGCTCGGACCTGGTGTACCAGGCCGTCACCAAAGGGTTCGGCGCCTGGCAGCACAGCCGCCAGGGCACCATCAATGTCTGCCTGGTGCGCTGGCTGGCGGTGGGGGGAGTGCCGGCATCGGTGCTGGGCATAGTGCTCAGCCGCCTCATCCGTATCCAGGGTGACTCCGCAGCGGACCTCTTCCTGGGGCGCATGGTGGCAGCGGCGCTACTGGTGGCGGGGGCGGTGGTCATCCTGCGCCTCTTCTACCGGCCCCGCCGCCACCCGGATATAGAGGCCCTGTGCCCCTATACCCGGCGCAAGCGGCTGCTCACCGTTCTGCTGGGGGCGGGGGTGGGCTTCACCGTCGCCCTGACCTCGGTGGGCAGCGGCTCCATCCTGCTTCCCTTGCTGCTGTTGGTCTATTCCCTGAGGGCCAGCCATGCGGTGGGTGTGGACATCCTCTTCGCCGCTCTGATAGTGGCCGTCTCCGGCCTGGGCCACTCCCTGGTAGGCAATGTGGACTTCGTGCTGGTGGCCAACCTCCTGGCCGGCTCCATCCCCGGGGTGCTGCTGGGGAGCCGGCTGAGTGTCAAGGTCTCAGACCGTGCCCTGCGCCCCGGGCTGGCCATGCTGCTGATAGCGTTGAGCTTTAGACTATGGTGATTCGGAGGTAACTATGGCGATGGAAGCCCCCAAAATGGAGGCCCTTAAGGCTGGGCTCAACCGAGAGGCCCGGAAGCTGAAAATGGACTTCAATCAGCTCAAGAGCGGCGGCTTTATCAAACAGACCCAGAAGGACCTGTTTACGGTGCGCCTGCGCTGTCCCGGGGGCATGCTCAGCCCCGCCCGGCTACACAAGGCGGCCGAGATAGCCGAGAAGTACGGCCAGGGGCAGGTGCACCTCTCGGTGCGCCAGTCGGTAGAGATACCTTATGTGCACTACCAGCACTTTGACGCCATCGGCCAGGAGCTGGCCGGGATGGGGTGGTCGGTGGCCTCCTGCGGCCCCCGGGTGCGGGTGCCCACCGCCTGCGCCGGCTGCAGCTACAACCCCAATGGCCTCACGGATACCCAGGCCCTGTGCGCCGAGGTGGACCGCCGCTACTTCGGCACCGAGACCGGCCATCACAAGTTCAAGATGGCCTTCTCCGGGTGCCCCATAGACTGCTTCCGTACCCGGGAGATGGACCTGGGCTTCCAGGGCATGGTGGAGCCGGAGCTGGACGAAGAAGTATGCAATGGCTGCGGCCTGTGCGTCAAGGGCTGCGAGGAGAGCGCCCTGGCCATGGAGGGCGAGCTGCCCCGCCGTGACCTGGACCGGTGTAACTTCTGCGGCGACTGCATCAAGGTGTGCCCGGTGGATGCCATGCTGGTGAAGCGGCGGGGGTGGCTGGCCCGGGTGGGGGGCAAGCACGGCAAGCATCCCCTCTTTGCCTACGAGGTGGCCCAGTTCCTCACCGACGAACAGTCCTGCTCCCTGATAGAGAAGACCCTGGAGTGGTACCGGGGGGCGGGCCAGGGGCGGGAGCGCATCGGGGCCACCATCGCCCGGGTGGGCCTTCGCAGCTATATGGACGGGGTGGTGAAGCCCCTGGGGCTGGAGGCGGTGGAGGACCCGGCGGCCCGACGCCGCTACCGGACGGGAGGTAACTTCTATGAGTGAGATAACGGGTGAGGCAACCATACTGGACCTGAAGGGGACGCTCTGTCCCATAAACTGGGTCAAGACCAAGCTGGCCCTGGAGGAGCTGACGGAGGGGGAGACCCTGGAGGTCATCCTGGACGATGGGGAGCCTATGCGCAATGTGCCCCGCAGCGTCAAGGCGGAGGGGCACCGTGTCCTGCGGGTGGAGGAGGATGGCGACGGGGCCTACCGCCTCACCATCCGCCGCGGCCCGTAACGACTGTCAACAGAATGTCCTACAGTTCAGCTATGAGGAACGCACCCGGTCCTCGCCCTCTCCCCTGGGGGAGCCGACGCTGCTAATACAGCCCTCTCCTGGCGCTGGCGGCCCTTGGGGGAGTCGGGTGGATCCCTGAGTGTCCCACCTGGTCACAACATAGCGCGTTGTTGCGTCTCCGGACTTAGCTGCTCGGTACAGGCTCAGCCTTTTCGGTCGGGGTGACAATGGGTTGCTGTGCCCCCCAGCGGGGCAGGGACAAGATGAAGGGCAACGCAGCCAGCCCCCCCAGAGCCGCCATCCAGATAGACCAGGTATAGCTGCCGCTCAAGTCAAAGAGGACCCCCCCCAACCAGCCCCCCAGCGCCATCCCCACCAACCCCCCGGACCATTCCCAGGCGTGGATAGAGTTCAGGGGAGCGGCAGTTCCATAGTACCGGCGGTTCATGATGGGAAAGCCCGACATCTCCCCCCCAAGCCCCAGCCCGAAGAGGATGGAGACTAGGTAAAGGAGGAAGACGCTTTCCGCCCCCAAATACATCAAGATGGCAACGGACTGCACCAGGAATGCCAGGGTGAGGGTAGCCCGCCCGCCCCAGCGTTCGGTGAGGATGGGGATGCCGAAACGGCTGGCGATGGAGGCCCCCGAGACGGCGCTGATCAACCCCGCCGCCACCAGCCCGGGCACTCCCTTGAGCAGAGCCAGCGGCACCAAATGGGCTATGAGCACCGAATGTCCCACACATCCCAGGAAGTGAATAGCGATGAGGAACCAGAAGGTGCGGTCTCCCTGGACCATTCGCAGCGTCACAGAGGGGGCGGCTGACCGCCGGGACCAGTGGCGCCAGTAGCCGGTGTATCCCCCATAGGCGACCGTTACCAACGCCCCGGGGTGGCTGCGCAGCAACAGGGCAGCCACCAGCATAAGGAGGCCACCCGGGATGCCGATGAGCAGGAAGGTCGGCCTCCACCCAACCGACGGGATGAGCCAGCCGAAGAGGGGGGCCAACACCAATGGCCCCAACCCGGTGGAGGCGAACACCAGCCCCACCGCCAGCCCCACACGGCGGTGAAACCAGCGGGTGACCGTCGCCGAGAGGAGGGCGGTGAAGGTCATATTGATCCCTCCCACCAGCACGCCATAGAACAGGTAGAACTGCCAGAGTTGCGTCACGGATGCGGTGAGCAGCATCCCCAGGGTGAGCAGCACCACACCGACAGGCATCACGAGCCGCAGGCCGAAGTTATCGGTGAGCCACCCGGCCATCAGCACGAGGGGCACCGCTGAGATGAACATTAAGAAGTAGGCGAAGGAGATAGCCCCCACGCTCCAGCCAAACTGCTCGTGCAACGGGTAAACGAGGATGCCGAACGACCAGCGCACACCGGCGGAGACCGCAAGGATTACCATGGCACCGGCCATCACCACCCAGGCATAGTGCCAGCGCCGGCTAAGGGCCAGGGTAAGGAAGCCTAACCCTGCCGTTCTCTCTACGCCTGCGAGCAGCCTGCCCCGCAGCGGTCGTCTGGTCACCCTTCCCCTT
>JAZGBK010000063.1:0-2803 GCA_036476365.1 Dehalococcoidia bacterium | reverse complement strand
CGCTACTTCTGGGACCAGACTTCTCCCCAGGCAGACCCCCTTACCCATCTGGCCCACCATTACCTCCACAAGCCGCCCTGTCCCATAAAGGACATGGAGGAGCGGCGCCGCCCCGCCCATGTGCTGGCCCTGGCGCGCGACTACGGGGTTCAGGGGGCTATCTTCGTCCAGGAGAAGTTCTGCGACCCACACGCCGCCGATTTCCCCGCCCTGCGGGCCGCCCTGGAGAAGGTGGGCATCCCCTCCCTGCGGCTGGAGGTGGACATCACCACCCCCCTGGGCCAGCTACGCACGCGGATAGAGGCTTTCCTGGAGATGCTTAAGATAGAAGTGTAGGGAGGCAACCATGCTGAGGACAGAGTACCCCACCAGGCCCCTGGAGTGCTGGCCCAAGATGAAGGAGCTCCGGCGCACCCTGTTCCGAGAGTACTGGGAGAACCAGGACAAGGGGAACCCCCTCATGCTGGGTGGCTATGGCAACCTCTCCTCCCTGCCGTCCGGGGTGGATGGCCGGGGGGCCGGTCTGGGCATCTACTACGCCCGGGTGATGCGGGACCGGGACCTCCTCCTCAAGTGCCACCAGACCATGGACGAGATGGGCTACGGCCCCGAAATCTGCGCCACCCTCAGGGTGAACCTGGCCTCCATGTTCATGGGCTTCCAGATGCGCAGTCCCAAGGGCAAGCTGTACAAGCCAGACTTCATCATTGAGTTTCACATGTGTGATTCCCAGAGCAAGTCCACCCAGATAGCCTGGGAGCACCACAAGATACCGTACTTCGTCCTGGAGCTCCCCCTCTACCCCGGGGAGCGGGTGGAGGCTGGAAAGGACTACCTGGTGGCCCAGATGGAGGAATGCATCCGGTGGATGGAGAAGGTGACCGGCAGGAAGTACGACGATGAGAAGCTGGTGGAGTCGGCCTATAACGAGTGGGAGGGGAGGGTGCTGTGGTCACGGGTGGCCATGTTCCAGAAGGCCGTCCCCGCCCCCCTGGACCAGAAGATGTTCAACTCCTTCGCTACCCTGTGCATGTGGGGGCCGCACCATTCGCCGGTGGTGGAGGTGATGCGTGAGCTATACGACGAGACCAGGCAGCGGGTGGATGAGGGCATAGCCGCCCTGGCCACGGAGCGCTGCCGGCTGCTCCATGAGGGGCAGCCCCCCTGGTTCTACCGCCCCTTCCTCCGCTACCCCAATCTCTACGGAGCCACCTATCTGGGTTCGGCCTACCTCTGGGGCCTGTGGGGGGCCTTCCACGCCCAGGAGGACGGCACCTGGGAGGTGCCCCTTACCCCCCGGGAGCGGGGGATTGAGCTCCGCAGCCGGGAGGACGCCCTGCGCTCCCTGGCCGAGCTCGCCCTGGAGAACAGCCCCATGGTCAACTCCTTCATGCTGGGCCCCCAGGTGGCGGCCACCGTCAAGATGGTCCAGGACTGGCATGCGGATGGGGTGGTGCTCCACATCGACCGGGGGTGCAAGGGGCAGAGCGCCGCCAATGTGGAGACCAGGCTGGCCCTCCGCGAGCTCGGTATCCCCTGCCTGGTGTATGAGTCCAACAACGCCGACCCCCGGGAGTTCTCCGAGGCCCAGGTGATGGACCGCATGGACTCCTTCCTGGAGAGCCTGGGGGTGAGCAAGCTGGAAGTCTACTCAACGGAGAAGGACGAAGAGGACTGATGGGGGCGGGGCCGGCCCTAAGCGGTATCCGGGTCATAGACTTCACCCGCTGGGGGGCGGCCCAGTGCGCCTGCGCCGTGCTGGGGGACTGGGGGGCGGAGGTGATAAAGATTGAGGAGCCGGGGCGGGGCGACCCCGTGCGGGGGGTCATCTCCACCGGTGTCATGCCCGTTGCCGGTGACAGAAACTACTTCTGGGAGCTGGACGGCCGCAACAAGAAGAGCGTCACCCTCAACCTGCACCACCAGCGGGGCCGGGAGGTGCTCTACAGTCTGGTGGAGAAGGCCGATGTCTTCGTCACCAGCCTGTTGCCACCTAACCTGAGGAAGCTGAAGATAGACGAGCCTACCCTTTCCCCCCTCAACCCACGGCTTATCTATGTGCAGTTCAGTGCCTTCGGTGAGGAAGGGGAGGACGGTGAACGGGGTGCCCACGGCGGGGCCGCCTTCTGGGCACGGCCCGGCCTCATGGCCGTCATGGGGGAGCCGGGGGAGACCCCCTCCCGGGGCCGCCCCGGCCTGGGGGACAGGATAGCCGGCCTGTATCTGGCCGGGGGCGTCTCCCTGGCCCTGCTGGCGCGGGAGAGGCAGGGGATAGCGCAGAAGGTGAGCCTTTCCCTGCTGGGCACGGGGGTGTGGACCAACGGCTACGATATCCAGGCCTCCCTGGGCAGCGGCCAGGACATGTTACCCATATCCCGCCGCTCTCCAGGCAATCCCCTGTGGAACTGCTACCGGACCGGCGACGGCCGCTGGCTGGTGCTCACGATGCTCCAGACCGACCCCTACTGGGAGCGCTTCTGCCAGGCCATGGGCTGCCGGGAGCTGAGGGATGACCCTCGTTTCGCTGCCCACCAGGGCCGGGTGACCCACAATGTGGACCTGGTGACTCTGCTGGACGAGACCTTTGCCTCCCGCACGCTGGAGGAGTGGGCACAGCGCCTGAACCAGCACATCATTCCCTGGGCGGCGGCCCAGACCCCGCTGGAGGTGACGCAGGACCCCCAGGTGCTGGCCAACGATTACATAGTGCCCCAGGAGGCCTACGGCGGCCAGATGCCCCTCGTGGCCTGTCCCATCCGCTTCAGCCGCACCCCCGCCCATATACAGTCCCCCGCCCCCGAGC
>JAZGBK010000062.1:0-5365 GCA_036476365.1 Dehalococcoidia bacterium | reverse complement strand
TATGTGCCACCAGCAGCGACACAACCTCCGTCAGTCGGGATGGTGTAGGGTGTGCTCGCTGGAAAGCAGTAGCCCTGGTCCCGGATGTACTCCAGCTGGGTGCGGGCCAAGTTCTCCCCCGTCACCTGCTCCTCCGAGATTTGGGTGCTCTTGAAGCTGACGCTGAGGGCCGTGGCGAAGGCCACGCCGATGAAGCCCAGCACTCCCAGGGCCAGGACGGTCTCCAGCAGGCCGAAGCCGCTCCGGTTGCCCTTTCGCATACACAGCCCTCTCATCTACCTTCTTCTAAGGATACAACATGTAGGCTCAATAGCAATCGCCCAAAAGGAGTAAACATCGGTATCCGATAGGCTCTTAAAGGTGGTACGAAACGGTCAAAAGGCCCCGGTGATGCTGTACATGGGCATGATAACGGAGAGGGCGATGAAGCCGGTGGCCGCCGCGATGAGAAGGGTCGCCGCCGGCGTGATAAAGGTCACCAGGGCGGCCATCTTCTCCTCGGCGGTGGTCTCGTAGAACTCGGCCACCACCCCCAGGGTGAATTCCAGGGAGTTGCTCTCCTCGCCCACGACGACCATCTGCACCAGGAGGGGAGGGAACACAGACTCGACGGACATGGGGCCGGAGAGGCCCTGCCCCAGCATCAGCCCCTCCCGGACCCGGTTCAGGCTGTTGCGGATGACGCTGTTGGTGCTGGTCTGGGGCATAAGCTCCAGTATCTCCTGGAGGTGCAGGCCGGAGGCCACCAGCATGGAGACGGTGCGGCAGAAGCGGGCCATCTCCCCCATGTGGGTGGGGGGCCCGACGAGGGGGGCTTTGAGCTTGAACCGGTCCAGGAGCCGCTGCCCCACCGGCTGGCGGAGGAACCATATACCCCCGGCAAGCATAATCAGGGCCCCCGCCCCCAACTGGAGGCGGTAAGTGTTGGAGAATTGGGTAACGCCCATGAGGATGCGGGTGGGCAGGGGCAGGTCCGCACCGAGGGTGGTGAACATGTCAACCATGGGGGGCAGGGCCACCTGGGTGAGGATGATGCCAACGACTATGCCGACCACCATGATTATGGCAGGGTAGGTGAGTGCCCCCTTGAGTTTCTTGACTATAGCGCCCTGCTTCTCCTGGTAATCGGCCATCTGCCGCAGCACCTCCTCCAGCCTTCCGGTACGCTCACCCACCCCGATGGTGCGGATATAGATATCGCTGAACACCTGGGGGTGCCGGGCAACCGCCTCGGAAAAGGCATAGCCGGTGCGAAGGTCGTTCATAATACGGGCCACCACGCGGCGGAACTGCCGGCTACCGGCTGCCTGGCCCTGGAGCAGCTCCAGAGCTGGCAGCAAGGTGAGGCCGGACTGGAGGAGGGTGGCCAGCTGGCGGGAGAAGACTATTATGTCCCGGGGCTTCACCTGGAACAGCGTAGGGAATAGCTGCTCCGGGGCCAGAGCCGAAGGGGCCACATCCAGGCTCATGGTACGGAAGCCCCTCTCGGCCAGCATCTGTTGGGCGGCTAAATCGGTAACGGCCTTGACAGTGCCCCGCACCTCCCGCCCTTGTGGGTCTATGGCCACATAGCGGAAGTTTACCGGCTTGGTCTGAGGGGGCGCATCCATATTTATGGCCACCTGGTCTCCTTAGCCAATGGAGAAGACATTGCGGATAACTTCGTACGGGGTGGTAATACCCATCTTCACCTTGTTCATCCCATCATGCCACAGGGATATCATGCCATCCTCCACCGCCTTGCTCCGGATTTCATCTGAGTTGGCGCCGCCGAGCATCATGATGCGGCGGATGGACTCCGAGATCACCATCACCTCATAGATTCCCGTCCTCCCCAGGTAGCCGGTGCCGGCGCAGAAGTTACAACCACTGCCGTATAGGAACTCCTGCCGGCTCTCCCCCATCTCTTCCTCATAGGCCACCCGCTCCTCACTGGTGACCGGGGCAAGCTGGGCGCAGTGGGGGCACACCCGGCGCACCATGCGCTGGGCCACTACACCGATAATGGCCGAAGCTGCTAAGAAAGGCTCCACCCCCAGGTCGATCATGCGTAAGATGACGCCCACAGTATCATTAGCATGCACCGAAGACAGCACCAGATGGCCGGTAAGCGCCGCCTGGATGGCAATCTGTGCCGTCTCCGAGTCTCGTATCTCGCCCACCAGGATGACGTTGGGGTCCAGCCGCATGGTGGACCTCAGGCCGGTGGCGAAAGTAACGCCGGCGGCCGGGTTCACCTGCATCTGATTGATGTTGGCAAAGCGGTACTCTACGGGGTCCTCAATAGTGATGATGTTGCGCCCGACGCTATCTAACTGGTTCACTGAGGCATACTGGGTGGTGGTCTTACCCGAGCCGGTAGGGCCACCGATGAGTATTATGCCGAAGGGGGTCTTCAGCATCTGGCGGTAGGTATCCAGGCTCTCCGTCAGAAAGCCCAACTCAGGCAGGGTAAGCAGGGCGAAGCTCTTGTCCAGTACCCTCAGCACCGACATCTCGCCATAGACGGTATTGGAGGTGGCCACCCGGATATCGACCTCCCTGTCCTGGACACGAAAAGTAATCTGGCCGTCCTGGGAGCGGCGACGCTCAGCGATGTTCATCCCAGCCATAATCTTTATTCGGGAGATGAGGGGGGCATGCACATTCAAGGGCAAGGACATCACTTCATGCAGCATGCCATCAATGCGAGAGCGGATGCGTAGCCGGTCCTCCTGCGGCTCTACATGGATGTCCGATGCCCGGTCCCGTACCGCCTGGCGGATGATGAGGTCCACGGCCCTGACCACAGGGGCATGAGCAATGGCCTCAGCCGATACCCGCTGCTCATGGGACCCCAGCCGCTGGGACTGGGTAGGTATCTGGCTGAGCTGTTTTTCAATCTCACCGCTGGCCCGGTAATGGCGGTCTATAGTCTCCTGTATCTCCTGGGGTACGCCCACCACCGGTTGAATGAGCTTCCGGCTATAGGCAGCCATCTCCTCAATGACCTCGATATCGCCCGGGTCCTGCATGGCCACCGTTAGGGTGCCGTTGGCCAGATCCAGAGGCATCACACCGTATTTGCGCGCAATAGTCTCCGGCAGCACATCCACAGCCTCGGGGTGCACACCCTGGCGGTTCAGGTTGACATAGGGTATCCCCAGGTGGAGGCTGGTAAAGAAGGCCAATTGTTGTGGGGAGACAAGGCCCTGTTCGTGCAGTATCTCCTCCACCCGCCGGCCGTCCTGCTGGTGCATCTCCTGGATAAGCCGCCACTGCTCCTCGGTAATGAGCTGGGCCTGCACCAGGGTATCCCCCAGACTGCTGCGATGTGGCCTGCTTACAGTCTTCATAACAGCCTACTCCTCGCCTGCTGACGACTCACCGGTAGCCAGCCTGCTATCGATGGTGATTGCGATACTGCCAGAAAGGACCCCACCCCGGCCCCCAGCCTTTTGCCGGGAAGCGAGCCTTATCTCCGGTATCTCCGTCAGCACGCCGACCAGGGGTAGGGGCCTGTCCAGAAAGACGGTAATGGTGGTGCCCCTGGCCCAAGAGCCCACTGTGCGCAATATTTTTAGCTCAGGATTGCTCAGCAACAGGCCGTGCAGCCGGGACATTACAGCAGCATCGAGAGGGGGGGCCAGCGCCAGCTCCACCTCTCCGGAGTAGAGGGCACTGCGTTCCTCCTCGGTAGGTTCCCGGCCTGTACCTTCTTCCTCTGCCGCCGGAGATGCTTCAACGGGGGCTTCAGCCTTAGGCTCTTCTGCTGCGGCCTCCTCCGCCGGAGGTGCTTCAACAGGGGCCTCAGCCTTAGGCTCTTCTGCTGCGGCCTCCGCTACCGGCGCCACTTCGGGCGCCGGCCGAGCTTCACCCCTTACCTCCCTGACCCTGACCGGCCGCCCCACCCTGGTAAGCCGCTTGGAGCCACGCCGGAGGGAGGGCAGCGAGAAGCCCCGTCTCCTGGCCACCGCGGTAGGTCCCACTTTGTCGCTAAAGGCTGTCTTGGGCAGCAGAGCATAAGCTATAGCAGCCGCTACTGCGGCTTTAACCAGGTCAACCAGTATGGAAGCCTGAGAGAGGCTCCCTGTGGGCACTATAGCCAGCCACACGGCGACAAAGCCAAAAAGGTAGATGATGCCCACTCCCACCAGCATCAGCCCCAGCAAGGGCGGGAAGCGGCGAGCACCTATGTGTTCCTCGGTGAGCCAGCCGATGACAAAGGCGGCCACTACAAAGCCCACCATATAGCCGCCGGTGACGCCGGTAAGATAGCTCAGACCGACACTCGAGCCCACAAACCAGTCCACCCCAGCGGCGCCTATGGCGGCGTATAGCACCTGGGACAGCCCGCCGTACCACCGCCCCAGCAGCACCCCCGCCAGCAGCGCCGCAAAAAGCTGGCCGGTGGTGGGGGCTTGGGCAAACGGGAGCGCAACCTGAAGCTGGGCCAGCAGGCCAGTGACGGCGGCCATGCCCAAGGCCAGGGCCACCTTGCCCACCACACCCAACTCGCACCTCCAGCGGAACAGGGAGTAGCGAGCATCACGGTAACGCCCAATATAGCTGGTTACAGCCGTAAAACTCCTTTTAAGGCTATTTACAGTGTACCCCCACCCTACCCCCTCGTCAAGCCCCGATACCGAACAACAGATTAGTCACACGCCCTGCCCTCTCTGCTGGTATTGTAGCCCTATTGCCCTAATGGGCACGGCAGGGAGGTGGGTGCGCTTTGGGATGGAGCCGTCATTCCTGGGGTTCCCGCGGCACCCCCGGCCCGAACCCGACTCCACTGTTTCCCTCTTGACATGTGCCCCCAGCTTGGTATCATAACCACTACCCCCCACCATCGAAAGGGTATAAAGACCAGGGCTGCAGGGGAGCTGCACGAGGGCAAGAGGGTTAATGCTGGCCAATGGAGTGTGAAGCTCAGGGCCGCTACGGCGGCGGGAAGGAGGCAGCATGGTCCAGCAAAATGTCACAGTCCGCTCTATGACCGAGGACGACATCTCCGAGGTGTTAGCCATCGACCGGGCACTGGTGGGGAACAGGCGGGTGCTCACCTATGCCGACCCCGTGGAGAGCTACATCGGGGGCACCCTGTCTGCCAGCTGGGTGGCTGAGGTGGGCGGCAAGGTAGCAGGCTTTGCGCTATGCCGCATAGTGGAGCCGGGCCTGGGCACCGTGGGGGGCGCCTGGATTGAGCTCATCGGTGTGGACCCCGATGGCCAGCACCGGGGGGTGGGCAAGGCCCTGATATCCCAACTCCTGGCCCACTGCCGGGAGAAGAACATGCAGCAGGTGTCCATCATCGCCAACCGCCATGACGATGTCCTGCGGGACTTTTTCACTTCCCTGGGTTTCAAACAGGGGGACGCTATAA
>JAZGBK010000061.1:0-2006 GCA_036476365.1 Dehalococcoidia bacterium | reverse complement strand
GGGGGAAGGAGCCCCTGCCTGGCCTGCCGCCAGAGCTGCAGAAGCCTACTGCTTCCGTGGGGGAGTTTGCCAAAGCCCTGATTCAGTCCATAAAGAGTGGGAGCCTGGGTGGGGGTTAGAGTCTCCGCAGATGTTGGCAAGAGCCTATAAGGGCAGAAGGAGAGTTCTGGTTAAAGGACAGGGGAATGGCTAAAACACGCATCCTGGTAGTAGATGACGAAATCAGCATCCTCAAGTTCGTAAGTGCCAGCCTACGCTCCGCAGGCTATGAGCCATCCTTGGCCTTGGATGGCCAGGAGGCCCTCAAGGCCATAGAGGAGACGCTCCCAGACCTGGTTATCCTGGATATAACCATGCCCAAGCTTGACGGCTTTGAGGTGTGCCGCCGGGTGCGCCAGTGGTCCCAGGTCCCCATCATCATGCTCAGTGCCAGAGGCAGCGAGCAGGACAAAGTGGAGTGCCTCCGTATCGGTGCCGACGACTATTTAGTCAAGCCGTTTGCGATAGAGGAACTGCTGGCCAGGGTGGAAGCAGTGCTGCGTCGCACCAGGGCAGCGGAAGCGCCGTCTGTGGAGCCCACCTTTGTGAGCCATGACCTGCAGGTCAACTTTGCCGAAAGGCGGGTGACCGTCGGTGGCCGGGAGGTCAATCTCACGGCCACTGAATACAGCCTGTTGAGAGAGCTGATACTGAATCGTGGAAAAGTACTGACCCATCGCATGTTGCTAAACAGAGTGTGGGGACCGGAGTATGGTGACGAAAGGGACTATGTGCGCGTCTTCGTCGGCCGGTTGCGGCATAAGCTTGGAGACGATGCTGCAAGTCCGAAGTACATCAGGACCGAATCAGGGGTGGGGTACCGCTTCTTAAATTCCCCCTAAGCTGAAGCCGTTTAGCCAAGTCAGTAAAGGCATCCTCGGATGCCTTTTTCATTTCCCTCGGCTTCTTTACAGGATGTTTACGCCAGGACCACCAAAATTTATACTTCGTTTCCTGCTTCAAAGCTACCCTGGATGTGAGAGACAAACATTCAGGGAGGAAGGCGATGAAGAAATGGCTCAGAAATCTGACAGTCTTAGTTATAGCAGGCCTTTTGGTGTTACCGGGGATGACTACGCCGGCCCTATCTTCTCCTGTAGTAACTGCCCTGGTATCCTTTCAGCAGCCGCCGGGCTTGGAGGAGCAGGAGCTTATACGAAGCCTGGGTGGGGTCATCAAGCACACATACGATGTGGTGCCGGCAGTAGCGGCTCTGATACCCGAGGACAAGCTGGATGAGCTTGCCGCAGACCCCAGGGTGGTTTCGGTGGAGGAAGATAGCCGGGCTCGGGCTGTAGGCACCATGGTCCCCGGCGGACTGCTCCAGATGTATACCGGTCTGGCCCGCCCCCAGAGCGGCGGCGGTGTGGTGAAGGTGGCCATCCTGGACAGCGGGATAGACCTGGACCACCCTGGCCTGGCCGTGGCCGGGGATGTCACTTTCGTGGATGGCACCACCAGCGGGGATGATGACAACGGGCACGGCACTATGGTTGCCGGCGTGGTGGCGGCGGTTGCTCCCCAGGCAGAGCTATATGCGGTGAAGGTCATGGGCCAGGGCGGCTGGCTGTGGTGGAGCGATGTCATAAAGGGCATTGACTGGGCCTGGAGGAACGATATCCAGGTGGTCAACATGAGCTTCGGCGGCCCCAACGAGCCCCCCAAAACCGTGCACAACGCTATAAAACGGGCCTCCCGGAAGGGCGTAATCCTGGTGGCCGGGGCTGGCAACCTGGGGGACGAGGGCTATCCGGACCTCGTTTTCTATCCCGCCAAGTACGACGAAGTCATCGCTGTGGGGGCCACCGATGAAACGGACACCAGGGTCATCACCTCCGGTTGGGGCCCTTCCCTGGAGCTGGTAGCCCCTGGGGCCAACGTATACACCACCACAAAGGGCGGCGGCTACGGCACCGGGGGGGGTACCTCGCTGTCAACGCCCCATGTGGCGGGGGCGGCGGCCCTGG
>JAZGBK010000060.1:0-11114 GCA_036476365.1 Dehalococcoidia bacterium | reverse complement strand
TTTACCCCGTAGCGCAGCAGCCAGTACCATATGGTGCTCCGGCTTACCCCCATCTCCTCCGCCATCTGCGGCAGCCCCATCTCGTTATACATCTCGGGCAGCAGCTTCTCCAGTGGCCGACGGTACCGGTCCTCAATCCTCTTCATCAGACGGGTCTTCCGCATCATCTCCAATTACCTCCACACTGAAGTATACCACCGTTTTGACATTTGTCAATACTACTCTAACATTATTGCTAACACATTCTTAAACCATTCTTAAACCATTCTTAAACCATTCTAAGAACCTTCCAGAACACCTATCTGCGCCCTATGTAGCATGCTGCCCAGGGTTACACCCCCCAGCCCCGGCCACGGGCCAGGGTCGGTTGACACCAAAGCGGGCGTTCTGCCATAATCTGGCTGAAAGGCGGGTGTAACTCAGTGGTAGAGTGGCTGCTTCCCAAGCAGCAAGTCGAGGGTTCGAATCCCTTCACCCGCTCCAGTATGCCCGGCTTCCCTCCGGCGCCCACCTCCCCTATCCCTGGCCCAGGGCCATCCGCCTCCGGCGGACTGTGATGCTGGTCCTGGTCACCGGGGCCACCGGTTTTGTGGGCGGATACCTGGTACGACAGCTCCTCTCCCAGGGCCACCAGGTGCGCTGCCTGGTGCGCTCCACCTCCACTCCGGGACACCTGAAGGGCCTGCCCGTGGAGTTAGCCCCAGGGGACATCACCCAGGCCGGCTCCCTGAGCGATGCCTGCGCCGGCGCCGGGGGCATCATCCACCTGGCAGCCATTATCCGGGAGAAGGGGCGGGCCACCTTCCGGCGGGTGAACACCGAGGGCACACAGCACCTGGTAGCCGCCGCCCAGCGGGCAGGGGTGGGCCGCTTCATCTACATGAGCAACCTGGGGGTAAGGGGCCCCGAGCCAGCCTACCCCTTCCTCCACTCCAAGTGGCTGGGGGAGGAGGCGGTGAGGGAAGGCGGCCTAGCATATACCATCTTCCGGCCCTCAGTGATGTTCGGACTCGAGGACCGCTTCATCAATGTGCTGGCAGACCTCATCCGCCGGGCGCCGGTGGTGCCCGTCATCGGCCCCGGCCGCACCCGCTTCCAGCTCATCTCGGTGGCCGAGGTGGCCCGCTGCCTGGCCGCCGCCCTGGAGGACAGCCGCTTCACAGGGCAGACCGTGGAAATAGGCGGCCCGGAGCACCTGGGCTACGAGGAAATCATTGACCTCATCATCCGCACCCTGGGCAAGCGGCGTCTCAAGGTACACATCCCGGTGCCCCTGATGCGGCCGGTGGTGTGGCTCATGGAGCGCCTGCTGCCCCAGCCCCCACTAACCTCCCAGCAGCTAAGCATGCTGGGCCGGGACAACATCACGGAGTTGGACGCCGTAGAGAGGTGGTTCGGCTTCCGGCCCACGCCGCTGGGCCAGGAGATAGGCTACATCCGCCAGAGCCGGCGGACAGGCTAAAGCTGCTCTAAGAAGCCGGAAATCTGGTCAAAGGTGAACACAGGCCCGTCCTGGCACACATACTTCTCGCCGATGTTACACCGGGCACACTTGCCCAGGCCGCACTTCATCTTGGACTCCAGGGTGGTGACAATCTGGTGGTTCTCAAAACCCAGGGCCTTGAGCTCGGCCAGGGCGAACCGTATCATGATGGGCGGGCCGCAGATGATGGCCGTGGTGTTCTCTGCCGAGGGCTGTAGCTCCTTGATGACCGCCGGCACCAGGGCCACCCGCCCCTCCCAGCCGGGACCCTCCCGGTCCACGGTGAGCTCCAGCCGGGCACCGGGCACCGCCGCCCAGTCCTCAAACTCGGTGGCGAACACCAGGTCCTGGGCTGTCCTGGCACCGTAGATTATGAGCAGGTCGCCGAAGTCGCTTCTGTGTCCCAGGGTCGTCTTGATTATGGGCCGCAGAGGGGCGAGGCCGATGCCGCCGCCGATGATGACCAGGTTCTTGCCCCTGAAGTCATCCAGCGGGAAGCAGTTACCGAAAGGCCCCCGCACCCCCACCAGGGAGCCCGGCTCCATATCGTGCAGGGCCGCAGACACGGTGCCCACCCGGCGGATGGCGAACTCCATGGGGCCGCCCTCGGCGTGAAGGGAGGTGATGCTGAAGGGGGCCTCACCCACCCCGAAGGCGGAGAGGAAGGCGAACTGGCCGGGCTGATAGGCGAAGCCACCCCCATCGTGGAGCTCCACCTGGAACAGGTTCACATCCAGGGTAAGCTCCCTCACGGCGCTGATGGTGGCCGCATAGGGTATAAGGGGGTTAGTCCTGCTTTTCTCCGCTGCCCACACTGGAAACTCCTATTCTTTGCAGGTCGCCGATAATCTCTCGTATATCTATGTTCACCGGGCAGGAGCGCACGCAACGGCCGCACCCGGTGCAGCTCAAAGGGCCGTCAAAGGCCTCCGGGAAATAGAGGAACTTGTGGGCGAACCGCTGGCGCATCTTGGCCGCCTTGCTGGGCCGGGGCTCATAGCCCCCGGCGATGCGGGCGAACCCGGGGGCCTGGCAGCTCTCCCAGCTCTGCACCCGCTCGGCGGTATTCCCCCGGCTGTAGTCCCGCACATCAAAGCAGTAGCAGGTGGGACACACATAGGAGCAGATGTTACAGTGGATACAGCGGTCGGCCACCCGGCCCCAGTAGGCGTGGCCAAACAGTGCCCGGAACACCCGGGGCAGGTCCTCGGTGGGCAGCCGGTCCGGGACAGGCGGCTCCGGCAGGGGCACCGCCTTCTCCTCCAGCACGGCCGAGGCCAGTAGCGCCTCGCCCTTCTCGCTGGCCGCCGCCACCGCATATCCCCCCTCCACCGGAGTGAGCATAACATCCAGGTGAGCCGGGTCGTCGGGGGCGGTGCCCATGCTGGTGCAGAAGCACTCCGGGCGGCACCGCGTGCAGGAGAGGCCCACCAGCGCCGTGCGCTCCCGGCGCTCCCGGTAGCTGGCATCGGCAGGCTCGGCCAGGAAGGGCACATCCATAAGGTGCACCCCCAGGGCATCGCAGGGGTGCAGGCCGAAGAGCACCGCCCGGCCGTCAAAAGTGCCCTCCTTCAGCTCCGCCGCCCCATCCCGCCGCTCCACGGTGAACAGGGTATGGCTCTGGGGAAAGAGCCACTCCTTGGGAGAGAGCACAGTAGCCCCGCCATCCAGGTCAATCTCGGCAGCCGCCGGTACGGGCTGGTACAGGGAGACTCCCTCCACCAGGGTAGGGGCCACCACCACAGTGCCCTCCTTCAGCAGGCCGTCCAGCCAGGCGAGGAGCCCGTCTAGGCTCAAGAAGCGGCTCACCGCTCCGCCTCCAGCTCTTCCTTCCTGAAGGTGGCGAAGGGGGGCAGGGTCTCGGCGTCCAGGCCGGGACGGAAGTCAAACATACCCTCCACCTCGGCGGTGAGCTTCTGGTTAAGGAGCATGAGGGGAATGTTCACGGGACACACCCGCTGGCACTCGCCGCACTCTATGCAGCGGCCCGCCAGGTGGAAGGCCCGGATGAGGTGCCACACCTGGTTCTCGGGAGGGGCGATTTTTATGCCCACCCACATGGGGTCAAGCTGGTCCACGAAGCAGATGGGGCAGTAGCAGCCAGGACACACCTGGCGGCAGGCATAGCAGCGAATGCAGCGCTGGAACTGCTGCTGCCAGAACTCCAGGCGCTCCTGGGGGGACATGGCCTCCAGCTTCTCCAGCTCGGGGAACCCGGTGCGAGGCTGACGCTCCCCGGGCACGGTTATCAGGTGGTCATACACCACCGGCACCTCCAGGGGACAGCTCCCACAGCGGGACTGCAGCCCCTCGGTGGTCTCCCCCCAGTGGGCCTCCACCACCCCCGGGCAGGTGACGCCGATGGCGAACACCTTGTCCCGCTCTATCTGGTTCTCATGCACCAGCAGGTTGATGGTCCGGGAGTCACAGGGCTTGACCACCACCGCCGTGGGCTTCCCTTTGCGGTCCAGGAGGTAGCGGGCCAGGTTGTGGACACAGGTGCGGTCCAGAATAAAGCGGTCGGCCTCCTCGGGGGAATAGGCGAACAGGGGGCGGGCGGTGATACCGTCCGTGGCCCTCTCGTAGCCGATGACACACTCCACCGTCCCGGCGGAAAGCAGCTCCCGGGCCTTATCCCGGACTTCCTCAACCACGATGGCCCCTGGGACCCAGCCGCTCCAGCTCCTCCTGGAAGCTGGCCACCGCCCGGGAGAACTTGCGGCCCTCGCTGGCGGAGACCCACTCCAGCCGCAGCCGCTCCTGCTCTATACCCACGAAGTCCAGCAGCGGCCGCAGCAGGGCAAAGCGGCGGCGGGCATAGTAGTTGCCCTCCGTATAGTGGCAGTCGCCGGGGTGGCACCCCGCCACCAGCACCCCATCGGCCCCCTGCTGGAAGCTCTTGACCACCAGCAGCGGGTCCACCCGTCCGGAGCAGGGCACCCGGATGATGCGGATATTGGGGGGATAGCTCATGCGGCTGGTGCCCGCCATATCGGCCCCGGCATAGCTGCACCAGTTGCACAGGAAGCCCACTATCCGGGGGCCGCCGTTCATGTCCACAACGAGGCCACCTCTGCCAGGAGCTGTTTGTGGGTGCTGCCCTTGACCCCTATAGCAGCCGGGCGGCACACCGCAGAGCACAGGCCGCACCCCTTGCACAACCCCTCGTTAACCGAGGCCACGGTGCGCCCGGCCACCACCTGGGTGGAGATGGCGTTGAAAGGGCACACCTCCAGGCAGAGCTGGCAACCGGAGCAGCGCAGCGCATCCACCACGGCGGTGGTAGGCTCACCCACCAGGGTCTCCTTGCTGAGGAGGGCCAGCGTCTTGGCAGCGGCGGCACTGCCCCGGGACACCGACTGGGGCACATCGCACGGGGAGACACAGGCCCCGGCCAGGAAGACGCCATCGGTATGGGTCTCCACGGGGCGCAGCTTGGGGTGGGCCTCCACCAGGAAATGGTCGCTATCATAGCTTATGTTAAGCATGCGGGCCACCTCATCGGCACCTCGGCTGGGCACCACCGCCGCCGCCAGCACCACCATATCGGCGGCTATCTCCACCTGACGGCCGATGAGGGAGTCCTCCCCCATCACTACCAGCTTGCCGTCCTGGGGGAAGACCTTGGCCACCCGGCCCCGCAGGTAGACCGCACCGGCATCCTCCTGCGCCCGACGGGAGAACTCCTCGTAGCCCTTGCCCACTGCCCGGTTATCTATGTAGAAGATGTAGCTCTGAACCTCAGGGTCATGCTCCTTGAGCACGATAGCGTGCTTGGCCATGTACATGCAGCATATCTGGCTGCAGTAGGCCTTACCCCGCTCCTCGTCCCGGGAGCCGATGCAGCTCAGGAAGACAACGGTCTTGGGGGGGGTGCCGTCGGAGGGGCGCAGCACATGGCCCTCAGTGGGGCCGGAAGCCGATAGTAGCCGCTCCAGCTCCAGCCCGGTGATGACATCCGGGTACTGGCCGTAGCCGAACTCGCCGTACACCGTGGGGTCAAAGGGGTCGTAGCCGGTGGCCACCACTATGGCACCGAACTTCTCCGTTACCGCCTCGTCTTCCTGGTCCCAGGCCAGGGCCTGGGGCGGGCACAGCTTCTCGCAGATGCGACACTGGGGAGGCTTCTTGCCCTCGGCGCCGGACGCCTCAAACTCCTGGTACTTTATGTAGCGGCAGTGCACCTGGTCCACCACCGGCTTAACGGGCACCGCCTGGGGGAAGGGGATATAGATGGAGCTGCGCTTGCCCCGGGCCAGGTCAAACTCCGAGGGCACCTTCTCCGGACACTTCTCCCAGCAGATGCCACAGCCGGTGCACTTGACATGGTCCACCAGCGTGGCCCGCTTTCTTATCTGGACCTCAAAGCTGCCCACGAAGCCGCTCACCGACTCTACTTCAGAGTAGGTGAGGAGCTCTATGTTGGGGTTCTGGGCCACCTCCACCATCTTGGGGGTGAGGATGCAGGAGGAGCAGTCCAGAGTAGGGAAGGTCTTGTCCAGTTGGGCCATACGGCCGCCTATGGTGGACTCCCGCTCCACCAGGGTCACCTGGTGGCCGGCAGCGGCGATGTCCAGGGCCGCCTGGATGCCGGCGATGCCACCGCCGATGACCAGCGCCCGCCGGGTCATGGGGATAGGCTGGGGGGTGAGGGGCTCGTTGTAGCTGATGCGGGCCACCGCCTTCTTCACCAGCTCGATGGCCTTGAGGGTAGCCGCTTCGTGGTCATCGGCGTGCACCCAGGAGCAGTGCTCCCGCAGATTGGCCATCTCCACCAGGTAGGGGTTGAGACCGGCCTGGGCCGCTGCCCGGCGGAAGGTTATCTCGTGCATGCGGGGGGAGCAGGAGGCCACTACCACCCGGGTCAGGCCGTGCTCTGTAATGGCCTGGCGGATAGCGGCCTGGCCCGGCTCGCTGCACATGTACTTGTTCTCATCCACATAGGTCACCCCGGGCAGGTGGCGCACCGCCTCGGCCACCCGGGGCACATCCACCACCTCGGAGATGTTGCGGCCGCAGTGGCACAGGAAAACGCCTACCTTAACCATGGTTCACCAGTCCTTTGGCCCGCAGCAGAGGCAGGGGATTGATGAGGTGCCGACCCAGCATCAGCTCCCGGGGCGATAGCCCCAGGGCAAGGCCGATTAGTTGTGTTATGTAAAGCACCGGAGTGTCCTTCTCTCCGGTGTAGAGGTCCAGGTTGGCCTGGCACATGGGGCAGGCCACCACCACCACCTCCGCCCCCGCCTGGCGGGCCTGCTCCAGCACCCGCCGGGAGAGGCGGGCCACCATGTCCGGCCGGGCCAGGGCCATGCCGGCGCCGCAGCACTCGGTCTTAAAGGCCCAGGACACCGGCTGGGCACCCCACCCGGCGACGATGCGGTCCATGATGGTGGGGTTCTCCTGGTCGTCAAAACCGGCGGCGGGCGGGCGCACCAGCAGGCACCCGTAGTAGCTGGCAACCTTTATGTCAAGCGGCACCGTGGCCTGTGGCGCTATCTCATCCAGCACCTGGAGCGGGTGCAGCACCGAGGGCAGCTCGCCTATATCCTGGCCTAATGCGGCCTCGGTGCGTGCACGGGCCTCCGGGTGGGCCAGCTCCAGGGATGCCAGCTTGAAGCGGGAGTAGCACATAGCACAGGGGCTCATCAGGGGCAGCCCCATCTGCGAGGCCGCCCGCAGGGCGTGAGCGGGCAGCGCCAGTGCCACCTCCTGCCCCCGGCCATGGGTGGAGGAGGCCCCACAGCATACCCAGTCGGGCACCTCCAACAGCTCCACCCCCAGGGCCGCAAACACCCGGCGGGTGGAGACATCATACTCCCGGGCCGAGCCCTCCAGGGCACAGCCGGGGAAGTAGGCAACCTGCTTAGTCACCGCTCTTCTTCTCCTCGGACAGCAGCCGTTTGAACCAGCGTACCTTCTTGCGATAGGGCAAAAGGGGCAGCTTGCGCCGTGCCAGCATACGGGGCACCAGCCCGATATTAGCCAGGGGGTGTCCACTACGCAGGTTATAGGTCCCACCCAGCCCCAGCTCGTGCACCCGGCCCAACCCCGCCACCTGACCCAGGAAGATCCGGTGGAACAGGGCCACCTCCTTGCTGGCCGGAGGCCGCCTCTCTTTCAGGGAAATATGCCGCACTGTCTCCAGCACCCGGGGGATATCAATCCCCGCCGGGCACCGGGCGTGGCAGGCGGAACAGAACAGGCACATCCAGATAGTAGTACTGTCCAGGGCCTCGCTCCGCATGCCGAGTTGGACAGCCCGTAGCAACCACCGGGGGCCGCCGTCCATGGCAAAGGCAGCGGGGCACCCGGCGGTGCACTTCCCGCACTGATAACAGCGGGAGATGACCTCGCCGCTTTCCCGCTCTACCTCAACCCTGAAACCGGAAGTAGGGATTACCGACTGCATGACAAAAACACCTGAAGCTATAATTGTACCTTAGTGTGGCACCAATGACAAGTCCAAAGGGGCTGCTGGCCCATCAGTTGAACCCCACGGCCAGGCATGTTTGGATGGGAAAAGCACAGGGCTAATCAGCGCAGCAACGCCATGCGGGCGATGAGGGCACCCCCCACCACAATGATGATGGCCCCGACGGCCGCCAGGATAGCGCCCGTCTCCACAGGGACCATAGACGTTATCTGGCCCCCCTGGGCCTGCAGACCCTGCCACAGCCAGGCCACGGAGATAAGGCCGATGATGCCGGCCACCACAGAGCCAACCGGGTGAGGTCTGCCCCTGCCGGCCATGATGCCCAGCAACGCCGAGATGACGGAGGCCAGGCCGATAAGCAGCAGCGGTATGCCGGGGAACAGCTCCCAGCCCTGTGCCAGTTGCTGGAACAGCGTGGGGTAGGCCTGCTCGTCGGCTGAGTAGGATATGACGTACCAGGGAAAAGCTACCGAGGCCAGGGCCAGCACTGCCCCGAAACCTATGAGCAGGACAGGGGCCACCCCCCGGCTGGTGACCACTACTACCTCAGGCTCCGGGGTACCCTCTACCTCGTCGGAGGGCCTCGCAGCAGAACCCAGAGGGCGGCCGCACAGGCCGCAGAAGTTGTATCCGGGAGGGTTTTGATGATGACACTGGGGGCACTCTTGCCCGCGGAGCCAGGCACCACATACGTTGCACCATGTCTCTCCAGGAGCATTGCTGGCCTTGCAGTAGGGGCAGCGCATGCCCTCATCTGCCGCCTGTCCCAGGGGGTTTTCCGGTATGCCACCGAAATCTGTATCAGCCACTTACCTGCTCCAGTCCGAGAAGCACTGCCCCTCTCCCACTCCCAAAATTCTACCGCAGTTGGCATGAGTCCGCAATACGTACCGTTCAGCTACCACCATTTGGTTACGCCCACTTCCAACATCTTATCTGTCCTTCCACTGATTCCCCTCAGAGACCATCACCCAGGGCGGCGGTAGAAGTCCCGCACCACGGCCAGCGCCCGCAGCGCCCGCTCCGGAGTATGGAACACTGCCCGGTAGTCTAAGGCCTTCACCTGGGCCAGGAAGGCCTCGTCCCAGCGGCCCATGGCCCAGCTCACCACCGGCTTATCCCAGCGACCGGTAGCCTCAATAGCCCCCTTCACCGTCTTCAGGGTGGGCGTGCCGGCGATGCACAGCACCATATCTACACCGGGGTCTTCCAGCATGGCCTGGAGGGAGGCGCTGTACATGTTCTTATAGCCGTGCACGATACCGGGGGACATCATGTCCAGGGGGTTGCCGGGGGTGCCCCAAGGCGGCCAGAACTCCTGCAGCCGACCCACCGTCTCCGGTGAGAGGCGGGCCAGTTCAAAGCCGTAGCGTCCCAGGACATCCAGGGCCATGATGGCCCCACCCCCAGTGGGAGTAACGATGCCCAGCCGGTTGCCCCGGGGCGGCGGCAGGTGAAGAAAGGCCTTGGTGAAGTCACATACATCGTCCACCGTGTCAACACGGGTAAGCCCCGCCTGCCTTACCGCAGTGGAATAGACCTGGTCTTCCCCGGTCAGGGAGCCGGTGTGGGAGGCGATGGCCCGGCGGCCAGCCTCGCTGCGGCCCGTCTTGAGCACCAGCACCGGCTTCAGGCCCGATAGGCGGCGGGCGGCCTCGTAAAAGCGGCGTCCCTGCTTCAGCCCCTCTATATGAAGGACTACCACCTTGATGTCCGGGTCGTGGACGAAGTACTCCAGGGCATCGGCAAAGTCCACATCGCACATGTTACCCAGGTCCAGGCCCTTGCCCATGACGAACTCGTGGAAGCCGGCGAACAGCCCCCCCGACTGGGAGACCAGGGCCGCCGGGACTCTGTCCGAGGCCACGGGCAGGAAGGTAGAGGTGAAGGGGGCGAAGTTGTTGACCACCCCCAGGGAGTTGGGCCCCACCAGGCGGACGCCACCCTCCCGGGCGATGCGCTCCACCTCCCGCTGCAGGTGGCGGCCCTCATCGTCGCCAGCTTCGTCAAATCCGTCGCTGACCACTATGGCCGCCTTGATGCCCCTCTGGGCGCACTGGCCCACCGTCTCCGGCACCACCCGGCGGGGGAGCATCATCACCGCCAACTCGGGCACCTCCGGCACCTCCAGCACGCTATGATAGGCCCTTATGCCCATAATCTCATCGGCGTTGGGGTTCACCGGGTAGGCCCTGCCAGTGTATCCAGCTCCCATAAGGATTTCCAGGATGCTGAAGGAGCCCCGGCCGGTGCGCCGGGGCACCCCCACCAGGGCCACGGAGCGTGGCTCCATGAAGTGCTTTATGAGTTGGATACCGTCCACAGGCAAGAGCCACCTCAGGCTAAAGGTACATTGGGGCTATTTTACACCAGGCAGGTCAGTCCTGGCGATACTGGGGTGCCCGCCGCTCCTGGAAAGCACGGCGGCCCTCCTTGAAGTCATGGCTGAAGATGACGGTGTTAAGCAGCTCGGCCTCTACGCGCAACCCCTCGGTAAGGGGGGTGCCCAGGCCGCGCATCACCGCCTCCTTGCTGGAGCGGATAGAGCCCTGAGGGAAAGCGGCGATAGCCGTGGCCATCTCCCAGGCCCGCTCCATGAGCTTCTCCGTGGGCACCACCTCGTTGGCCAGGCCGATACGGCAGGCCTCCTCGGCGCCCACCAGGCGGCCGGTAGTGATAAGCTCCAATGCCCGCCCCAACCCGATGATGCGGGGCAGTCGCTGAGAGCCACCGTCCCCCAGGGGCACATTGTACTGGCGCTCACTGAAGCCCATCCTGGCGTTCTGGGCCACGAGGCGCATATCGCACCACAGGCTCAGCTCCATGCCGCCGGCCACGGCATAGCCGGCGACGGCGGCGATGGTGGGCTTGAAGATATCGGTGCCCCGGGTGTAGCCCATATAGCCGGTGCCGCTGTAGGCGAAGCGGCGGAACCAGTCGGCCCCCTGCCCCGCCCCCGGCCACTCCCGGTCAAAGCTCTTTAGGTCCACCCCGGTGCAGAAGGCCCGCTCCCCGGCCCCGGTGAGGATGGCCACATAGGCATCGTCGTCATCACGGAACTCCACCAGTGCCCGGCGCAGGTCATCGGCGGTGGGCCAGTCCAGGGCATTCATGGCCTGGGGCCGGTTAATGGTGAGGCACACCACATGGTCCCTCTTCTCCACCAGCAGGTCTCCCATCAGCTACTCCTTTCTA
>JAZGBK010000006.1:0-7185 GCA_036476365.1 Dehalococcoidia bacterium | reverse complement strand
CGGCGGCGGCGAGCAGGGGCGGGAAAGCAGCACTCAGCAGCCAGTGCAACCCCAGGAGCGCCCCCCCCAGACCCAGCCCCACCGCCGGGAACCAGATGAGTGCCCGCCCCATCTCTGCAGGGGTGGTGGGCCTGTAGGGGAGGGACAGGGCGGTGAGGAAGCGCAGGGCAGCCGATAGGCCCACTATCTATCCCTCCGCCCCCTCCGCTGTGGATACTCCGGCATCGGCGAAGGTAGCCATCTCCCGCAGCACCCGCACCGAGGCCTCCGCTAACAGCATGGCCAGGGCAGCCCCGGTGCCCTCACCCAGGCGCAGGTCCAGGTCCAGCACCGGCCTCAACCTCAGGTGGCGCAGCAGCGCCCGGTGTCCTGATTCGGCGGAGCGGTGGGCGGCGATGAAGTAGTCCTTCGCTATGGGGCACAGCCCGGCGGCCACCAGGGCAGCGGAGGAGGAGATGAAGCCGTCCACCACCACCGGCACCCGGTGGGTGGCCGCCCCCAGCATCACTCCCGCCAGGCCGCCGATTTCAAAGCCCCCCACCCTGGCCAGCACATCCAGGGCATCCGAGGGGTCGGGCCGGTTCACCTCCAACGCCTGCTCCACCACCGCTATCTTGTGGGCCAGTTGCTGGCCCCTGACGCCGGTGCCCCGGCCCACCGCCCTGGCCACCGGCACCCCGGCCAGGACGGCGGTGATGGCGCTGCTGGGGGTGGTATTGGCGATGCCCATGTCGCCCCCGGCCACCAGGTCCAGTCCACGGGCCACCTCAGCCTCCACAATCTCTATACCCGTCTCCACAGCGGCCAGAGCTTGCTCCCGTGTCATGGCCGGGCCCCGGGCCATGTTGGCGGTCCCTGGGCCAATGCGGCGGCTCAACAGGTCTGGGTGGGAGGGGAGGTCGGACTTCACCCCCATGTCCACCACCACCACCCTGGCCCCAGCCAGCCGGGCCAGCACATTTATACCTGCCCCGCCATTGAGGAAATTGAGCACCATCTGGCCGGTGACCTCCTGGGGGTAGAGGCTCACCCCCTCCTCGGCTACCCCATGGTCCCCAGCCATGACGATGATGGCCTTGCGCTCCGCTGAGGGCATGGCCCGTCCCTGGCACCCGGCCAGCTTTATGGAAAGCTCCTCCAGCCGCCCCAGGCTGCCCTGGGGCTTGGTGAGGCTGTCCTGGCGGGCCCGGGCCTGGACCATGGACTCCCTATCCAGGGGCCTAATCCGACCTATTACCTGCTCCAGCCGTGACATCAGCCTCCTTATTGCAGGGGCGGTAGCCGCCCCCGGTTAGCGATACCAGGAGCATATGCTCAACTCCGACAAGACGCCCCCGCAGGAAGCGGCCCACCTCCTCCCTGGAGTGCTTCCGGGGATCCAACAGGACGCCCACCACGGTGCCGCTGTGGGCCACGCACACCCCTACGGCACCGGCCTCCCGGGACAGGGCCAGCACCTTATCCAAATATGGCTTGGAGAGCACTTGCTGGTGGCTCATGGCGCTCAGGGTGGCCCCCTCCCCCACCAGGGCCGGGTCCCCGCTTCGGATGCCCGCTTCCACCAGGGCAGCCGCCTCGGCAGTGCGGTGCTCCAGGGAGCGCAGCAGAGATGTGTAGTCAGCCCGGTTGAAATCTATGGTATTCACCTGGCCGCCGAAGTCCAGCACCACGATGTGCAACGAGGGTGGGGTGCCCAGGTGCTGCAGCAGCCGCCCTCCCCGGTGGTCAAACAGCACCACCCCGGGGAACAGCGTGCCGTCACTGGGCTCGATGCCCAGGGCGATGCGGGCCGTCTCCTCGGGCCCGATGGCCTCCCCCAGCGCCAGACCGGCGGCACTTACCGCCCCCAGGATATCGGCGGTGCTGGAGGCCATGCCCTTGCCCCGGGGGATGGGCGAGGCCACCGAGAGCCGCCCCCCCAACCCCTGGTAGCCGTTCCGGGACAGGGCCGCCCGCAGTCCGGCGGCCGCCTTGGGACACTCCGGCGGCCAGGAAAGGTGCCTGCCGGGGGACAGGGATACTGTTACCCGGGAGAACAGGTCCACGGGGCAGGAGATGTGGAAGGGGATGCCCTCCCTGGTGCCCTGCACCAGCTCCCCGCAGCTCCCCGGGGCCAGGACGGTGGCTTCAGGCATGGCTGCCCTCCGTGATGGCGGCCAGGGCCTCAATCAGGCGCTGGCAGTCGGCCACGGGGCGGGGGCCTAGCCGGATGTATCCCGGCAGGCCGAAGGAGGCGCAGTCCCGCACCAGGATGCCGTGCCGGAGCAGGGAGCGGCGCAGCCCGGCGGCGTCCCCCACCTTCACCAGCAGGAAGGGTGCCGGGGAGGGGATGGGGGCCATCTCCATCCGGGATAGCCCTCTGGTCATTACATCCCTGGCCTCCCTTACCCGCCCCATAGAATCAGATAGGAAGCCCTCAGCCCTCAGGACGGCCTCACCGGCGGCGAGGGCGGCGGCGTTGACATTCCACGGGGGACAGGCCCGGCGCAGCACAGCGATGACTTCCTCCGGGGCCACGGCGTAGCCCAGACGCAGCCCGGCCAGGGCGTAGTCCTTGGTCATGGAGCGCAGCAGCACCAGGTTGGGGTGGTGGAGGAGTTCCGTGGAGGGCCAGGCGCCCTCCACGAAGGAGATAAAGGCCTCGTCCACAGACACCAGACACCCGGTATCGGCCTCCAACAGCGCCTCTATCTCTGCCCGGCTCAGGTAGCACCCGGCGGGGTTGGCGGGGTTGCCCAGGAACAGTACCCGGGGCCGGTGCCGCCTCACCAGGGTCACCAGCTCCGCCGTATCGGTGGCGAAGCCGGACTCCTCCTGTGCCCAGGGCCTGAGCACCGTGGCACCGGTCAGCTTACAGGCCACCTCGTACTCGCCGAAGGTGGGCTGGGGGACGAGGGCCGTATCTCCGGGGCCTAAGTAGCATTGGGCCACCAGCCGGATGAGCTCGGTGGCCCCGTTGCCCACCAGCAGGTTCTCCGTGCCCACCCTTAGCTGGGAGGCCAGCAGGCGGCGCAGCCCGGTGGCCTCCGGGTCCGGGTAGCGCTCCACGGAGGCAGAGGCCACCGCCTCCCGCACCCCCGGTGGTGGGCCGAAGGGGTTTATGCTCACGCTGAAGTCCATCATCCCGTCCGGCGAGAGCCCCAATGCGTCCATTTCGGCGACATCGGGGCCGCCATGGGCGGCGGGCCGGGCATCCCCTATCCAGGGCTTAGGTGTCAAGGGCAAAGCGCACTCCCAAAGCAGACACCGCTATCAGCAGCCACAGCAGGGAAGCGACCCGCACCAGCCTGACAGCGCCGCCAATGGTATCCGGGGCCAGGGGGTGGTGGTTGTCACCCAGGCGGTAGTGGCCCGGTTTCTCCAGCCTCACCCCCAGGGCACCGGCGGCGGCGGCCATGGGCCAGCCGGCGTTGGGGCTGGCGGTGAGGGAGCGGTCCCGCCACAGCATTCGCAGAGCACCCCGGGCCGAGCCTCCGGTGAAGGGTGCGGCCGCAGCCAGCAGCAGTGCCGAGAGCCGGGCCGGTACCAGGTTCAGCAGGTCGTCCAGCCGGGCGGCGAGCTTGCCCAGGTACTCATAGCGGCCATGGTAGCCCCACATGGCATCCAGGGTGTTCACCACCCGGTAGGCCACCGCCCCCGGCACCCCCAGCAGCAGAAAGAAAAACAGGGGAGCGACGAAGCTATCGGCGGCGTTCTCGGCTGCCGACTCCACCGCCGCTGAGGTGATGAGGGCGGGGGACATGTCACGGGTATCTCGGCTCACCAGGGAGCGCAGCCCGTGTTGGGCCTCCGCCGTCTGCCCCCGGCGCAGCCGGTCCCTGATTTTCAGGGCCTCGGCCAGGAGCTGTTTCAAGGAAAAGGTGCTCTTGAGGAGAAGGGCAGAGGCTATGATATAGGCAGCGGTGTGCCACGCCCGCAGATAGTCCAGCAGCAGGTAGGCGGCTGCGGAGAACAGTGCCACCATAAGCAGAGTAGCCGCAGCACCGTAGAGGAGCGGGGCTACCCTGCCCCCCCGGGGGGCCAGCCGCTCCAGGGCGGCGGCCACCTTACCCATAGCTACCACCGGGTGCAGGTAGCGGGGCGGCTCCCCCAGGGTCCCATCCAGGAGCACCGCCAGTGTCAGGATGAGCACTGCTTCCACCGCTTAGCTCTCCCTGGGGGCCAGGAATCGGTGCATTAAACTCCCCTTGCAAATATACGAAAAGCCCTCTCCCACCGGGAGGGGGCTTTTAACATCAAAGTCCCGACCCCCCCCCGCGGAGGTATCGCTGGACAAGCACAGTGGTGGGCGTTCTGACTCCCCCGGCGAGGCCGGGGTCACAGCGGCGGGGCCGTGCCGGAATCTCACCGGCTTGCCATCCCTTTAGTCCCGGGCTCACACCCGGGCACCCCTGCTTGACCTTATTCTGTTGCGGCCCGATTATACTGCCCGCGGCCCTCAAAAGCAAACACTGCCCAGGACCGGTGGTGGGTCAATTTTATTCCATCTTCTGTCTCAACCTCATGACGACTACCGACAAAACGATGGTGCCGATATTGAGTGCCATACCAGCATGGAACTTGAACGACGGTCCTTCCTCTGGCGTTGAAAAACCTCCACCGATAGCAGTCCCCAGTAAGACCATCACAAGTCCTACACACCCCCCAATAAACAGAATCCAAGCGGCTATTGATGCTAGAGCTTTGAATGTGTTTGGCATTTCCTCACCTCCTATTAGTAGTGTGAACAAAGTATACGCCCTAATAACGCGTTGTCAATATTCTCATTTTCAAATTGACCCACTACCCCAGGGCCAGAATAGAGGCCTTTTATGGCTGATAGCCGCCTGTGCTACAATTCGGCTGGGTTATATGGACACAGCTACCGACCTGTCCCCCCTCTTTTCCCTGTGGGAGGAGGTGCCGGAGTACCGGAGGCTACGCCAGGAGGTGGCCTCCGGGTGTGGAGTCGTGTCCGCCGTGGCGGAGGGGGCCAAGCCATTCCTGCTGGCGGCGCTCCACCACACGCTAAGGCGTCCCATTCTGGTGATAACCCCCCGCCCCGAGGCCGCCCGCGCCCTCCACGATGCCCTCTCCGCCTGGGCCGCCCCGGGAACGGCCCTCTTCCTGCTGCCCGAGCCGGATGCCCTTCCCTACGAGTGGCTGACCGCCGACCCCTTCACCGTGGGGGAGCGGCTCCGGGCACTATGGGCCTTCTCTGAGGCGCAGGAGGGAGGCACCGGCCCGATGATAGTGGCCTCAGCCTGGGCGGCCGCTGCCGTCACCATCCCCGCCAGCAGTTTCCGTAGCGCCTGCTTCATCCTGAAAAGGGGCATGAGGCTGGACCTGCACCATATGCTGGAGGGCTGGCTGCGCACAGGGTACGAGATGGAGGAGACGGTGGAGGTGCCGGGCACGGTGAGCCGCCGGGGAGGCATCGTGGATGTATTCCCTCCCATCTCCCCGCACCCCTTCCGTCTGGAGATGGTGGGCAACCGCCTGGAGAGCCTGCGGCGGTTTGACCCCGCCACGCAGCGCTCCCTGGACGAGGTGGAGCAGGCCCAGGTCACCCCGGCCAGGGAGATGCTGCTGCCGGAGGGGGCCTTTCCCTGGCCCGACCTTTCGCCCCTGGGCGACGATTGCCGGGAGCGGTTCACGGAGGAGCTGTCCCGGCTGGGCCAGGGGGTCTGGTTCCCGGGAGCGGAGTTCTATGCTCCGCTGCTGGGCCGTGGCTCACTGGCCGAGTACCTGCCACCCTCAACCCTGATGGTGTGGGACGACACCGCCGGGATAAAGGCTGCCCTGAAGGAGCTGGACGATGAGGCCCGGAAGCTGCGCCGGGATATGGAGGAGCGGGGGGAGCTACCCCCCGACTTCCCCCAGCCCTACCATCTGTGGGACGGGGTGGGGGCAGGGGAGTGGGGCACATTCGCCAGCCTTACCCTGGAGCGGTGGGGGGAGACGGGCCGCCTGCCCTTTGCCGACCCTCACCGGTTTGGCGGCCGCTGGCCCCTGCTGGTGCAGGAGCTCCGCCGCCGTCTAAAGGAGGGGCACCGGGTGGTGCTGGTCTCCCACCAGGCCCGCCGCCTGTCCGAGCTCCTGGGGGAGGAGGACATCCCGGCTACCCCTTCCACCCTGGAGACGCCCCCTCAGCCGGGGGCCATCAAGCTCCTGCCCGGCCTGCTGCCTGCCGGCTGGCTCCTGGAGTCCCCGCCGGTGGCCCTGCTCAGCGATGCCGAAATCTTCGGCTTCGTCAAGGAGCGCCGCCTGACACAGAGACGCCCGGTACGCCGCCAGCCCTTCCTCTCCCAGTTCCGGGTG
Source organism: Dehalococcoidia bacterium (assembly GCA_036476365.1). Taxonomy (GTDB): domain Bacteria; phylum Chloroflexota; class Dehalococcoidia; order JACVQG01; family JAHKAY01; genus JASLQE01. Next base: position 885 of record JAZGBK010000006.1, on the reverse strand, counting down.
GGTGACTTCGTGGTCCATGTGGAGCAGGGCATCGCCCGCTTCGCCGGCACTACCCGCATGGAGCGTGACGGCCAAGAGCGGGAGTACCTGGTGCTGGAGTATGCCCAGGGAGACCGCCTCTTCGTGCCTGCCGACCATGTGGACCGCGTGGACCGCTACTTCGGCGCACGGGGAGGCCCCCCCACCCTCTCCCGCCTGGGCGGCCAGGAATGGAGGCGCACCCGGGAGCGGGTGAAGAAGGCCGCCGAGGAGGTGGCCAAAGACCTGCTGGAGCTATACGCCGCCCGCCAGGTGCTCAACGGGGTGGCCTTCTCCCCCGATACCCCCTGGCAGCAGGAGCTGGAGGCCGCCTTCTCCTATGTCGAGACGCCGGACCAGGCCGAGGCCAGCCTGCAAGTAAAGGCCGACATGGAGCGGCCATACCCCATGGACCGGCTGGTGTGCGGCGATGTGGGCTATGGCAAGACGGAGGTAGCCATCCGGGCCGCCTTCAAGGCGGTCATGGACGGCCGCCAGGTGGCCGTCCTGGTACCCACCACCGTGCTTGCCCAGCAGCACTACAACACCTTCGGCCAGCGCCTGGCCCCCTTCCCAGTCAAGGTGGAGGTGCTCAGCCGCTTCCGCTCCCGCCAAGAGCAGGAGGCGGTGCTCCAGACGTTGAGGATGGGTGCGGTGGACATCTGCATCGGCACCCACCGCCTGCTGCAGAAGGATGTGGCCTTCAAGGACCTGGGGCTGGTGATAGTGGACGAGGAGCAGCGCTTCGGCGTGAGGCACAAGGAGAGGCTGAAGCAGATGCGCCGGGAGGTGGATGTGCTCACCCTCTCCGCCACCCCTATCCCCCGCACCATGTACATGTCCCTGGCAGGGGTGCGGGACATGAGC
>JAZGBK010000059.1:0-4220 GCA_036476365.1 Dehalococcoidia bacterium | reverse complement strand
TGGTGTGGTGGCCTATGACCTGGGTATGGCCAGGATATAGGCCGTCATGGTCGGCTCGTGCTCATTGCAGATGAGCCTGTAGACGCCGGCCTCGGAAGCGGTGAAGGAGAGATTGTACTCCCGCCCCCGGTTCATCTCCGTCTCGGTCATTACCTCGGCACCACCCGGAGACTCCACCCAGGTGGAGTGCTTGTTGCCATTGATGATGAAGAAGGTCATGGACACCTTGTCCCCCTGGTAAACGGTCATGGACCCCGGCGTCCACACATAGGTGGCTACCCGCCAGTTTCTGGGGTTACCGCTGTCAAACCCGGTAGGGTTGAACCCGTAGCCATCGGACAGCGTGCTGGGGTCTAGGGAAGGTGGGTCCAGCTTATCGGCGCTGGTAGTACCCTTCCACTCAACCCCGGTCACATAGAAGTGACGCTCGGTGGGGGCGGGTAGCGAAATAGCTCCTGCTGGCCCCGCCGACCCGGCTGGACCGGCCGCTCCTGCTTGCCCTGCTGGCCCTTGGGCTCCGGCTGAACCGGCTGGGCCAGCAGGCCCAGCTGACCCTGCGCAGGCCGCCAGGAGGAGTACAGCCACCATCACCAGGCTAAGCACCAGTAGCTTAGACCGGTGGCCGCTAAACTTAATCCTTGTCATTGCTCTCTACCTCCTTGCTTACATTGCTTGCAATCCTGTGGAACGCACCTTGTCTCTCAAGGCTGCCCGGTTTCCTCCGTTACTGCCTTAACACCACCTCCTTTGGCTGGGCCACTTCAGGGGGCTTCCTGTCCCACCAGACCCCGGACCACCCCCAGCAGGTCAGGGACAACCTTTTCTTTGGTCACATAGGCTACGGCCCCTGCTTCCCTGGCCGCCTCTCTATAGGCCTGCTCATCACGGACGGTGAGAATGACCACCCGGGCCTGCGCCTTCTCCCGTTTAAGGACCCTGGTAGCCTCTATGCCATCCATCCCGGGAAGGCCGATATCCATGATGACTACCTCGGGCCTCAGTTCTCTGGCCATAACCAGGGCGGTCTCCCCGTCCTCAGCTTCCCCCACCACCTCTGTGTAACACCGGGCCAGGGATTCCAGGACCCCCTTAAGGCTCTGGCGGAACACCGCATGGTCATCAACCAGCAAGATGCGGGTCTTCCCCATCACCACCGCCGTTTGTTTAGCTGTAAGGCCACTATTTCCGCCTCCCGTTACTTGTGGCCCTGAGTGTCTTCCCGGGCACATTCCACTGCTGCTAACATAGCATGACCCAAGTTAAAACTGCGTGAAAAAAGTAGCAACAGATGTAACAACTGTGTTACAAGTGTCCCCTCCGATGACATCAGAACCAGGACGGGCACGGCATGTTCCTTCCAGCGGAGGGGATGGTTCCGGGAATGGGGCCCCGTCCCGCTCAGCTGCAGAGAGGCCGCCCGAAGCTAGTACAGACAGGCCCCGCCTCTCTGAGAGGCGGGGCCAGGACGCAAGGACCCGCTTAGTGGAGACGGGCTATGGGGTTACACTACCAGCCTACTGGCCCAGGCTGGTTATCCAGGCATAGATATCCCGCAGCTGGCTATCACTGACCTTGGACTCGTTCACTGGGGGCATGTACTGCTTCGGCGTCCGGATCTGCTTGGTGAAGTCCTCAAAGGTGCGTGCATTGGCGCCTATCTTGGGCACGATTACATCATCCCTGCCGGGGAAAGTACCGCCCTGGGCGGTATCCCCGTGACACCTGTTACACTGAAGGCTAACGAAGAGGGCAGCCCCCTGGGCGGCATCCCCCTGCGCTGGTGCTGGGGCGGGCGCAGGCGTGGCACCGCCACCACAGGCGGCCAGGGCAAATAATACCAGCGACACAACCAGCCCTAAGAAAAACTTCCAGTTTAACACTTCACTCCTCCTTGCTCACTTATTCAGACCCCTGCAGGGCCTTCATATATTCTACTATATCAATAAGCTGCCGGAGAGTGATAGTGTCGTGATACTCGGGCATCTTGGATAAGCCATCCTCCCCCACATACCCCTCCCCAGTGACAATAAGGGCGTTGGGCTCAATGATGGACTCGGCGAGGTATTCCGGCGTCTGGATAAGGCCGATATCCGACAGGTCGGGGCCTACATTCCCCTCATCCTCTCCCCCCTCCCCCAGCACCATGTGGCACTGCAGGCATTTCATCTGGATGAAGGCCTCCCTGCCCATCTCGGGGTCTCCCTCCGGTAGCTGCACGCCGCCCTCGGCAGCGGCTTCCAGACCCCCGGCAAAGGCCTGTCCCGGGAGGGGAACAGGACCCAGCGTCTCCTGGAACAGGCTGCTCCCGTAGAAGGCGAGGAACCCCCCCACCAGGGATAGAGCCATCGCCACTACGAAGGCCGTTAGTAATACCCTCATCTGGTCCCCCTACTGAGAGAACTCAAAGCTGACCTCAGCCATGCCCCCGGCGGTAACGGTGACCTGCGCGGTCTGGACGCCCAGCTCCTGGTGCCAGGCCCGGAGCTCGTAGCTACCGGGAGGGATGTCCCCTATATCAAAGGCGCCGGTCTCATCGCTAACGGCGAAGTAGGGGTGGGGCACCACCACGATGTAGGCGCTCATCCAATCGTGGGCATCGCAGAGGACCTTCACCTCCCCAGACTCTATGGTCTTACCGGCGCTCTTCAGCGTCTTGCGCAGCTTCTGCCCCTCCAAGGGCAGGGCCAGGTTGAACACTGTAGCGCCCTTCAGATAGGTATGGGTGTTGTGCAACACCGAGTCGCTGTTGATAATCTCTAAGGTGGCCCCGGCAACGACGGCTTGTACGGGGGGGACGAAGAGGCCGCCGTTGTTATCCAGGGTAGGACTCCCTGTAGGCAGTTTTTTCCCCTCGGCAATCTCCACGATGCTGACCACCACATCCTTAAGGCCCCCGCCTGCCGAGACGATGAGCTTCTCCATGGGGAGGGAATCGCCGAAGACATCCTGGTTCTTAGTCACGGTGAGCTTCTCCGCTGCCGGCACGGCCCCCCCGAATTGTACCTTGCCCGAGATAGCCCCACCATTGCTTACAGCTATCTCCGTGTAGGCCAGGGCACTGGGGGCCGGGGTCGCCGCCTTTGCCGGTGTGCTCACCGGCGGGGGTGTGGCCCCGGTGGCCGGGGTGGCGGCGGGGGGAGCCGGGGTTGCCTCACCGCCGCCACAGGCGGAGACGGTGACCAGAAAACCCAGTATGATAAGTACCATAAGCTTCTTCATAAGTCTCTCTCCTTCTTCCCTTTGTCTATTCCGGTTGAGCCAGGGCTACTGTTGCCCTACCTTTCTTTGCTGCCGTAACCCTCATTACACTCACGGCGTCTTAGCCTCCCGGCGGCGCACCGTCCGCACCAGCCAGACCTCAAAGCCCACCACCAGGAGCATACTGATGGGTACATAGGCGTAAGCCCCCAGCGGCGTGGGCTTCTCCAGGACCAGGAAGTACCACGAGGATAAGGAGCCTTGGGCTTCTCTTTCCCCCGCCGAGCCGTCCCACGCAAAGAAGGCTATAGGAATGAACCTGCCCGCTTCAAACTGGATATCGCTGTCTTGGTCTGCCGTGACCAGTGGCCTTTTCAGCACCAACTGCCACTGCCCCTGGTCGTACCGGGCCTGCCCCACGGCATTCTGGCTCGGCCCCGGCTGCGGCTCAAGTTTCCCCGGGCCTGTAGCATTAAACTCCTCCACCGCCGCCGGGTGGGCCTGCCAGCGCCACAGGTTTACGGGATGGCGGGCATCCCCCATAATGAAGTAGGGTTTTTCCAGCGAAGTAGGGATTTCAGTGGGGAACTGCACAGCCAGGGCATCGCTGAAGACCTCAGCCCCTGCCTCCGGGGCACTGTCCGTGGGGTCATCCCACAGCAGGAGAAAGGCAATCTCCTCCCCGTTGTGCAGGGACTTGACGGTGACGGAGTCAATAGAGGGGGTAAACCACCGGGGCTTGGCAATCACCTGTCCCACCAGGGGATAGGAGAAAGGCTCGGCCTCCTCCCAGAGGGGGTCATCGGGGTCGCTGGGTAGCCCCCCACTTACGGCCTTAGCGGTGAGCACCGCCTTGACCGGTGGCCTTGACTCCGGCGAGATGGAGCGCACGAAGTTGGCCAGATGCCAGCGCTCCTCCTCGGTAGTGCTATCAACGTAAGAGGGCATCGGGGTTCCGTTCAACCCAGTGGTAAAGGTGCGGTAGATGTCCCTGGCGGAGCTACCCCCCCTGAAGTTCCAGC
>JAZGBK010000058.1:0-3458 GCA_036476365.1 Dehalococcoidia bacterium | reverse complement strand
AGGGCACCCGGTGGTGGTATAATCTCCGTGGAATGTCCACCCCGGCAGGCACCCCGATGGCTGAGCTTTCAGAGCTTCTCAGTCTCATCCCCTATTTTCAGGGCCTCTCTCCCCAGAACATGGAGGCCATCAGGCCTTTCTTCTTTGGGAAGCACTTCGGCCGTGGCGATATGGTGATTCTGGAGGGAGAGCCATGCCAGGCGGTGTACTTCGTGGCCTCGGGCAGCGTCAAGGTGACCCGGAACTCCCCCGATGGCCGGGAGCTGGTGCTGCGCCTCATGCGCAAGGGGGAGACCTTCAACGAGGTGCCCGTGTTTGATGGCGGCCCCAACCCGGCCACGGTGGTGGCCCTGGAAGCCACCCGGCTCTACGGCATCCCGGCCGAGAAGATGGGGGACATCATCCGCCTCCACCCCCGGGTGGCCATGAACATACTGCGCATCTTCGGCCACCGGCTGCGCCAGATGGTCACCCTGGCCGAGGACCTGTCCTTCCGCCATGTCATGGGCCGGCTGGCCAAGGTGCTGCTGGAGAATGTGGCGGGGCGTGAAGAGGAGGGCCCCCGCCTTACTGAGCAGGACATGGCCTCTCTGGTGGGCACCGCCCGGGAGATGGTCAGCCGCTCCCTGAGGAACATGGAGGAGATGGGGGCCGTCAAGGTGGAGGGGCGCTCCGTTCGCATCGTTGACCCCGATGTGCTGCGGGAGCTGATTTAGGACAAAAATCACAGACTGGCCGCGCTTTTGGGGTTATCATTAGCTTGATGCGGTTCTTTGATGCTCACCTGCATGCCGACTGCCGTAGCTCGGAAGAGATGGAGACCATGGCCCTCTTCGGTACCGAGGCGGCGGTGACGCTGTCGGTAGGGGCCGGACTTAGCTCCACAGCCTCGGTGTTGGACTACTGGGACAGGCTGGTGAGGTCTGAGCCCCGTCGGGCGGCCCGCTACTCCCTCCGCTTGGGTGTCGGGCTGGGACTACATCCCGCCGCCGCCGGCAGGGACAACCGGGAGGCCCTGCAGTCGCTGCCCACCTATCTGGCCCTGCCCGGGGTGGTGGCCGTGGGGGAGCTGGGGCTGGAGACGGGCTCGGTTCAGGAGGTGGCCCTGCTACAGGCCCAGCTAACTGTAGCTCAGCAGATGGGGCTTCCCGTGGTGCTGCATACCCCGGAGGAAGGCAAACTCACCGTCATGCGTCAGCTACTGGAGATAGTGGAGGAGGCCGCCCTGGCACCGGAGACGGTGCTGGTGGACCATGTAGACGAGGATAGCTTTGAGGCGGCGCAGGCCTCAGGGTGCTGGATAGGACTTACCGTCCATCCCCGCGGCCTCACCCCGCAGCGGGCGGCTGGGCTTCTGCAGCGCTACGGCCCGCAGCGGGTGTTGCTCAGCTCCGATGTGGGCCGTGACCCGGCTGATCTGTGGTCGCTGCCGCGCACCGCCCTGGAGTGCCGTAGCCTGGGGTTGGGGGAGGTGGCCCAGCCCGCATTTTACGATAATGCCTGCGCTTTCTACGGTTTCGGCGGCCCCCGCTGGTAGCCGCCAGCGGGCTATCGCTCCCATCCTGATACCCCGTGAGTATGGCGCTTGGGCCATGCTGCTCATGCCCGTGGTGGTGGCCTGGGGTGTGGTGGGGCTGGGCCTGCCGGGGCTGCTTTACTCCCTGGCCGTAGTCGGTCTATTCCTGGCCCGCTACCCGGTGGAGCTGGCGGTGCGCCGCCGGACCCCTTCCGGGGCGGGGCGGTGGCTATTCATCTATGCGGCGGTTAGCGGGGTTGCGGGACTGTCCCTGGTGGCGGCCTACGGGCGCTGGGGGCTGGTGCCCCTGGGCGGGCTGGCCGTGGTCGTCATGGGCCTCTATCTGTGGCTTATCCGGCGGCGGGCGGAGCGCACCGCCCCTGCCGAGCTGGTGATGGTGGCCGGCCTCTCCCTTTCCGCTGCCGGAGCGGTGTATGCGGCGGGTGGGGAATGGACGGCGCTGGCCCTGTGGCTGTGGCTGCTTACGGCCCTCTACTCCGGCAGCAGCGTGTTCTTCGTGAGGATGATGATGCGCCGCCCCCCCCGGGGCCGGGCGGCCCTGGCCGGCCGCCTCCGGGTGGGGTGGGGGGCCCTTCTCTACCAGGGCCTGGTGTGGCTGACCCTGTCTGCCCTGGTGGTCCGGGGAGCCACCCCGCCCCTCCTCCCCCTGGCCTTTGTGCCGCTGCTGGCCAAGGTGGTGGTGGGGCTGTTTGTGGTAGGGGGCCGCCCTCGCATCCGGGTACTGGGCTTCATGGAGGTGGGCCATACCCTCCTCTTCGCCCTGCTCCTGGTGGCCGCTTACCGCTGGCCTTAGGGCAAAGCCGCCCGTTGGAGCCGTTGTAAGAGACATGTATAAACGGGGCTGCTTATGGCCCGGTTGGGTCTGCTCTCGTTCGGAAACATGAGTGACACTATACTGGTGTCATGCATATCGTTAGTGGAAGGCTTCGGGGACGTGACGCCTGGCCAGGGTCCCGGAGCTGTCTCAGCAGGCCAGGCGACGGCTCAACTGGATGGACTACTACCGTGAGCATGGAGGCAATGCCCGCCTCACGTGTCGCCACTTTGGCATCAGCTCCCAGACCTTCTACCGGTGGAAACGCCGCTATAATCCAGGGGATCTGAAGAGCTTAGAGGGCCGCGCTCACCGACCCCGACGCCAGCGTAAACCTACCTGGAGCCTGGAGCTGCCTCTCCGCATCGAGGAACGGAGTCCGCAAGGCGGACGTGTTATGCCCTCTCCTTGGGGGTAACACTTTTATTGAGGCAGCGATACCATCTGCGGTAACAATAATGATGAGGCGATTCGCGGGCTTGACACGGAGTGAACCAGGGGTTAGAATTTAGTGAACTCCAAGGAAGGGCAATGGTTGCCCTCGCTGTTTAACCCTGACGGTTTCTCTGTCTGCCCGGTTGTGGGTGGGTTGTGTTTCCAGGCGGTGGGCCGGTGCAGGTACCCAGCTTGATGGTCAGCAATGGCTAAGTACATATTCATAACCGGAGGTGTGGTGAGTTCCCTGGGCAAGGGGACCACCGTTGCCTCCATCGGTCGCATCCTGAAAAGCCGGGGGCTATCGGTAGTGGCCCAGAAGCTGGACCCTTACCTGAATGTGGACCCGGGGACCATGTCGCCTTACCAGCACGGCGAGGTGTTCGTGACTCAGGACGGGGCCGAGACTGACCTGGACCTGGGCCACTATGAGAGGTTCATCGATGTGGACCTCACCACCACCTCCAGTGTGACCACGGGGCAGATTTACAGCTCGGTCATTGCTAAGGAACGCAGAGGCGATTTCCTGGGGGGTACCATCCAGGTAGTGCCCCATGTTACCAACGAGATTAAGGAGCGCATCAAGGACATGGCCCGGCAGAGCCAGGCCGATGTGGTGATTGTGGAGGTTGGCGGTACGGTCGGCGATATTGAAGGCTTGCCCTTCTTGGA
>JAZGBK010000057.1:0-4692 GCA_036476365.1 Dehalococcoidia bacterium | reverse complement strand
GGACTCGCCGCCGGGTAACGTCTTCCTCACCCCCTACTGGGTGGCAGCCTGGTGGCACCACCTGGGCAGCGGGGAGCTGCGGCTGCTCCCGCTACGGCGGGAGGGGAAGCTGATGGCGGTAGCCCCTCTGGTGAAGCGGGACCAGGTCTTCTGCCTGGCGGCGGACCGAGACCTGTGCGACTATGCCGATATCGTGGTGCGCCTGGGGGAGGAGGCGGGGGTGGCCGCTGCCCTGCTGGACTACCTGGCCCACCATGACGCCGGTTTCCACTTCTGGCCCCTCCTCCCGCAGTCCCCCCTACTCAGCCATCTGGCGCCCCTGGCCCGGCAGCGAGGCTACACCGTGACCACCCAGGAGCTGACGCCTTCTGTATCCCTGGAGCTGCCACCTTCCTGGGAGGAATACCTGGAGGGCCTCAGTGGCAAGGAGCGCCACGAGGTGCGCCGCAAGCTGCGCCGCCTGAACGAGGCGGGCGAGGTAAGCTTCTCCACCACCCCGCCCACCCCCTCCCGGGTGGAGCAGTTCCTGTCTATGTTCCGCGCCAGCCGGGCCGACAAGGACGAGTTCCTCACCCCTCAGCGGGAGGCCTTCTTCCGCACCCTTATTAGCGAGATGGAGGATAGGGGACACCTCCGTCTCTACTTCCTGGAGGTGGCGGAGCGGCCGGTGGCGGCCACCCTGTGCTTTGACTACGGTGACACGCTGTACCTGTACAACAACGGGTTTGACCCCCAGCAGTCTGCCCTGAGCCCCGGTCTGATGAGCAAGGTGCTGGCACTGCAGGATGCCATCCGGCAGGGGAAACGGGTGTTTGACTTCCTCAGCGGCGCCGAGCCCTATAAGCTGCGGCTGGGGGGCAACCAGGTACCCCTCTACCGGCTGGTGGGGGAACGGCCGGCGGCTGGGGGCGGGGAGTAGTGGCCCCGGCGTTGGATATGCGGGTGGCCATGCTCAGCCTCCATAGCTGTCCCCTGGGGCAGCTGGGCACCCGGGACACCGGGGGCATGAATGTATATGTGCGGGAGACCGCCCGGGAGCTGGCAGCCCTGGGGATTGCGGTGGATGTGTTTACCCGGCAGCACTCCCCGTGCGACCACCCTGAGCCCGGGCTGGGGGAAGGGGCGCGCCTGCTCCATCTGCCCGCCGCCAACGGCGAGACCAAGCTGGGGATGTACTCCTACCTGCCTGACCTGGCCTGTGACGTCCACCGCTTTGCGGAGCAGCAGGGGGTGGCCTACAACCTGGTCCACAGCCACTACTGGCTCTCGGGCTTTGCCGGCACCATCCTCTCCCGGTGGTGGGGGGTGCCCCACCTCACCGCCCTTCACACCTCGGCCCGGGCCAAGAACCGCCACCTGGGGTGGGGGGCGGAGACGGAGCTCCGCTCCCACACCGAGGCGGAGGTGCTGGAAGCCGCCAGCCGCATCGTGGCCGCCTGCCTCCGGGAGAAGGATGAGCTGGTGTCGCACTACCAGGTGGCTCCGGACAAGGTCACGGTGGCCCATGCCGGAGTGGATACCAGGCTGTTCCGCCCCTTACCCCGGGCGGAGTCGCGCCGCCAGCTGAACATAACCGGGGAGATGGTCGTCCTGTTCGTGGGCCGGATAGAGCCCCTCAAAGGGGTGGATGTCCTGCTGGAAGCCGTGGGCACCATGGCGGGCCGGGACCGGGTGGAGGTGGTGATAGTGGGCGGGCAAATCGGGGGGGACGAGGAGGAGGGAGGGCTGCGCCAGATGGCGGAGGAATATGGCATCGGCCGCCGGGTGTCCTTCCGGGGCCCGGTGGAGCAGGCAGACCTCCCCGCCTACTACAGCGCCGCCGATGTCTGCGTGCTGCCCTCCCGCTACGAGACCTTCGGGCTGGTCATCCTGGAATCACTGGCCTGCGGCACCCCGGTCATCGTCACCAGGGAGGGCTGCGCCGAGGAGGTCATCCGGCCCGGAGAGAACGGCTGGCTGATAGACGGGCCCGATGCCCCTCAGCTATCCGGGCTGCTCCAGGGGCTGGCGGTGTTGCCGGGGGGCGGGGCCGGCTTCCGGGATGCAGCCCGCCGCTCGGTAGCCGGTTTCACCTGGGGGCTCACCGCATCCCGGCTGGCCCAGGAGTACCGCAGCCTGGTCTCATAGCCGACGCTCGTACCACACCACGGTGCCCGTCTGCCGGAAGCCTTCCGAGCGGTAGAGGGCTATGGCACCGGTGTTCTCCTCGTCCACCGTCAGGTCAACCCGGTGGAACCCCCGCCGGCGCAGGTGATGGATGCCCCTGAGCAGCAAGGCCCGGCCCATACCCCGCCCCCAGTGGGCGGGGTCCACCCCTATCATCCATATCTCACCTTTACCCCGCAGGTCCCTGGTCCAGCAGTAGCCCACCACCCGCTCCTCCACCAGGGCAAAGAAGACCCCCTCCGGACTGCAGCAGTCCAGGCCCAGCCGGTAGCGTATGTCCTCCTCGGTATTGGGATGGAAGCCCCAGCTCCGGCCAAAGGACAGGTTCTGGATACGGGTCAGTGTTGCCTCCTCGCCGGGCATCATGGGCCTCAGTGGGGGCCGCACCGGGGCCGCGGCCACCTTTTTCCGGCGCAGGCTCAGGTGCAGGAAGCGCCGCACCGGGGCGAAACCCTGTTTCTCCAGCAGCCCCCTAACCACCCGGTCGGCCCCGGCTATGGGGAGGTGCACCGCACCGGCGCCTATGGCTGCGGCATGCTCCGTTCCCCGCAGCAGCAGCCGTGAGGCCACCCCTCCCCTCCCATGCCCCGGCAGCACCCGGGCCTCAAAGACCACCCGGCCGATGTCCAGCTCCCGGAAGGTATCCAAATAGGCCACAATATGGCCGTCCCGTTCCGCCAGGAGCAGGTCCTCCTGCGGGGAATACCTGGGGCGGCGGAGCCTCTGCTCCAGAGGGACGGGAAGAAAGCTCTCCCCCAGCCGCGCCATGAGCTGGCCCAGGACCTCGGCATCCCCCTCTCGGAAACACCTTACTTGCAACACAGGAGGATGTTTACCAGCCATTCCGTAGCCGCCTGCCCACCAGGTAGATAGCTTTGTGGGCTACGCCCCCCAGATGCAATCCGCAGACTGCGCCTTCCGGCCCATTCCCCTTCACCGCTCCCTCTGGCGAATCAGCCCTGCCCGCACCGGAAAAGGCGGGTGGGTGGGAAAGAAGATGGCAGTTAAAGGGCCTCAACATAGGCATCTGCACGCTTCCACTGAAAGGATGATAAACTGTAATGATATGGCAAAACAAGTCAGCAGTAGCTAACTGAGGTCTGCGTGGAAGACACGGTACTGGTAATCGCCCCCCACCCCGATGACGCCGAGTTCGGCGCCGCCGGCGCGGTGGCCCACTGGGCCGCCGAGGGGAGGCCCGTGTACTATGTGGTGTGCACCAACGGCGATAAGGGAAGCAACGACCCCGAGATGACCTCGGAGCGGATAGCGGCCATCCGCCGCCAGGAGCAGTTAGAGGCAGCCGCAGTCCTGGGGGTGAAGCAGGTGCACTTCCTGGACTACCCCGACGGCGCCCTGGAGGACACCGCCGACTTCCGGGGCAACCTGGTGTACTACATCCGCAAGTACCGCCCCTTCACCGTGGTCACCACCGACCCCTACCGGCGCTACCTGTGGCACCGGGACCACCGCATCACCGGCCGGGCGGCCCTGGACGCCGTCTTTCCCTACGCCCGGGACCACCTCTCCTATCCGGAGCACCTCGCAGAGGGTCTGAGCACCCACAGGGTAAAGGAGGTCTATCTCTGGGCCGCCGACGAGCCCAACCACTATGTGGATATCTCCGCCGTCTTTGACACCAAGCTCAAGGCCGGGCTGAGTCACCGGAGCCAGCTGGGGGGCCGCCACAACAACCTGGAGGGGTGGCTCCGAGAGCGGGCCACTACCCTGGGCGAGGCGGCCGGCTACCCCCTGGCCGAGGCCTTCTACCGGCTGGAGATACCCTTTTAGCCCTCCGGGCCCCAGAGCACATCACCACACAGGTTGGGGTCAGGGGAGCGGCGGCTGAAGGCGGCGAAGCGCTCCTGCTCCCGGGCCAGCACCGTTCCCTCCCCATGTCCCGGATATACCTGAGTATCAGTGGGGAGGACGAACAGCCGGTTCACTATAGAGTCCACCACCTGGCGGAAGTGCTCGGGGGTGGACGTCTTGCCGGGGCCATTGGGGAACAGGGTATCCCCGCTGAGGAGGTGGCCTTCGCTGAAGAGGCAGATACCGCCCGGGGTGTGGCCGGGGGTGTGGATGACGCGCAGGGACACCTCCCCCACCTCAACGATATCCCCGTCCTCCAGCAGCCGGTCTGGGCCGAAGGGCAGCCGGCCGGCATCGCCGGGGTGTACGGCCACCGGGGCCTTGAGGGCCTCCTTCACCCCGGCCAGGGCCTCCAGATGGTCGCCGTGGCCGTGGGTTATCACGATGAGCTCCAGGGGGGTCCCGGCGAGGGCGGCCAGGATATCCTGTGCCTGTCCCGGGGTATCGATGAGAATGGTCTTGCCGGTGGCGGCGCAGGCCACCACATAGGCGTTGGTGCCGTAGGGTCCCAGCTCCAGGCGCTGTATCTTTAGCTGTGCCATATCTCTGCCTCCACCGTGAAGTCGTTTGCCAACAATGTTCGTTCCCGCCCTCCCACCCGGCACATAGATTCGGTGGCTGCGCCCCCGAACCCCTGGGGGGCTTTGCCCCCCA
>JAZGBK010000056.1:0-10261 GCA_036476365.1 Dehalococcoidia bacterium | reverse complement strand
TCCCCCTGGCCATCTGCTGCGACATAGTCATCGCCGCCGAGAGTGCCCGCTTCAGCCTGGCCTATGTCAACATCGGCCTCAACCCGGATGGAGGCTCCACCTTTTTCCTGCCCCGGCTGCTGGGGCTACAGCGGACATGCTATCTCGCCTTCACCGGGGAATTCGTGGACGCCCGGCGGGCCGAGCAGTGGGGCCTGGTCAGCCAGGTGGTAAAGGACGAGGAACTGATGGAGGTAGCCACCGCCCTGGCCACCAAGCTGGCCGCCGGACCCACCCTGGCCATGGGCCGGGCCAAGGCCCTTATCAACCAGAGCCTCACCGAGAGCATGGAGACCCAGATGGAGAACGAGACCCGGGCCATAGCCCTCAGCGCCGCCACCGAGGACTTCCAGGAGGGGGTCACCGCCTTCCTGAGCAAGCGCTCGCCCGTTTTTAAGGCGCGGTGAGGGGGAGCTTGTGGAGAAGGCGAAGAGGCAGATAAAGAGATGAGAAAACAATGAACACTGGGCAGAACGAGCCAGTAAACCCTGTGGCCGTGGCCCTTTTTGGCATCCTTTATAACCTGGCGGTAGAGGTGGAAACGACAATCAAACCATACCACTGCGCTCTTGAGGCACTCGAGAAGAGTGCGGGGCTCCACTATAGAGTGCCCGATGGCAAGCCGAGCGTTATTGCTTTTGCACACATCTTCACAACTGGACGCATGAAAGATAACCCCAAGAGGCCCTGCATCGCGGTCAATATCGTGCCACATCTACTAACTAAGGATGAGGCGACTGCATGTAAGCTCGAATGGAAAGAAAAGGCCCACTGGCGGGTAGACGGCGAGTGGCAGGGCGCAATATATCAGATGAATGACGAACGTTACGTATTGGTATTGCGTGCGCTGGTCACGGCTGCCCAAGAGAGCTTGAGGCGGGCCGGGCTGCCGAAGGGTACTTAAGGCCTACCCCCAGGGGGCTGGGGCCCCCGCCCCCCAGGCCCCCAGAGTGGTGCCGCTCACACTTCGACAAGCTCAGTGTGGCGGCGCAGCTTGCGCCTATTGCGTATGGGCAGGCAGCCGGGGCGGCCGGATGAGGAAGGTAAGAACAGCCCCCCCAGCGGCGATAGCAGTGGCTACTATAAAGGCCGAGGAGTAGCTGCCGGTGCGGTCAAACAGGTAGCCCGCCAGGAACGGCCCCACGAAGCCTGCCACCGCCCCGCAGGTCATAAAGGCGCCCAGAATCTTGCCCAGGTGAAGCTGGCCGAACATCTCGCCAAACAGCGGGCCCAGCACTACTGAGCCGCCGATGCCGAAGAAGCCCACGGTGAAGGCGATTGTGTAGAGCAGCCTAATCTCCAGACCGGCCATCAGCCCGGCGATGGCCAGGGCATTCACCACATAGGCCACTCGGAGTGTCCACCGCCTCCCTATCCGGTCGGAGACCGTTCCCATCACAGTCCTACCCAGCAACGCACCCACGCCGATGAGCGCCAACGCCCCCGTCGCCCGGCCGGGGTCCATCCCCTGGTCGGTGGCATAGGGCACCAGGTGGACCAGTAGCAGTGAGTAGGAGGCAAAGCCAAGGGTGACGGCGGCATAGATGCTCCAGAAAGCGTAGGTGCTCACGGCTTCCTTCAGGGTATGCCCGGGGTAGGGGGCCGGGTCCTCAGCCGCCGGGGCGGCGGCTGCCGTTGCCCCATAGGCGGCCAGCCCCAGTGAAGCCGGCCCCCGGCGCAGCAGCAGGGCGGCCAGGGCGTTGTAGCCAAAGGCCACCGCCCCCACCACCAGGAAGGTCTCTCTCCACCCCAGGGAAGCGATGAGCCGGTTGGCCAGGGGAGGGAAGATGAGGGTGCCCACCCCCATCCCCGCGGTAACGATGCCCACAGCCATCCCCCGGCGCTGCTCAAACCAGCGCACCACAGTGCTCACCGGCACCAGCCAGCTGGCCCCGTGTCCCAGAGCGGCCACCAGCCCGAAAAAGAGATAGAGCATCCACAGCGAGGACACCTGGCTCAGGGCAACGAAGCCTCCCCCAATAAACAGCGCCGCCAGGAAAACCGGGAGCCGGGGCCCGTGGCGGTCGCTGAGCCAGCCCATGAAGATGCCAGCGATAGAATAGGTCACCAGGTAGAAGGAAAATGCCAGCGAGGCCTCGGCCCGGGACCAGCCGAACTCGGCAATCAGCGGCTTGAAGAACACGCCGTAGGTGTAGAAGATGCCGTAGTTCATCAGCACCAGGAAGGAGGCGGCCACCACTATCCAGCCGTAAAACACCGTGGGACCTCTCCCTTTACCAGGACTGCCTAACCCAAGCAAAGCCCGCCAGCCCTACGAGGTCCGGTGGGCGACGACGATCTCGTAGAGCAGCCTTCGCCCCAGCCGGCGCCGGACCCGCTCCGGGGCCCCTCTCCTCAGCGCCATGTCCATAGCGGAGCCCAGGCGGACAAAGAGGCCGGCCGACCCCAGCACCAGCCCCCACAGCAGCCGCCTTACCCTGGGACGCCGGCCCTCCAGCCGGTCCACCAGCCACACAATCCACCCCATTCCCACCCTGGCCGGGAGGCCGAGTCCCTCGGTATTCTGAATCAGCTTCAGGGCGGGCAGCCCGGGGTTCTCCCCTTCATCCTCAGGGAACGCCAGGCCCTCGTCCGCCTCCACCAGGACCGTCAGCAGACCAAGGGAGAGGGCCTCAGCGCCCCGGAAAAGCACCCCCCCCACTGCAACAAGCAGGAGTGCTATGCCGCCCGTTATCAGAGGCATCCTATGTCGCAGGACCCCTGACTCAAGAAGGGCGGGGGATGGAGTGGAGGGTCTGCCACTGCGGCTGCGCCTGGTAGTCAAGGTCCGCTGCCGGAGGGTTGACCCGGCCCGCCGGTCTGCCCACCGGCGCTTCCCCCTTGATGGACCTGACCAGGGAGAGGGCCTGCTCTATCTGGGCTTCATCCCCCTCCAGGGAGAGCACCGCCGTGCCCTCGGAGCCGGCGATGCCCCCGGCAGCCACCGGCACCCCATCCACCCCGGTAAGCACCCGGAAGGCCTGGACCTCGGTGACCACTAGGGCATTGGGTGCGGGCACCAGCCCCGCCGGGAGCCCGGTGCTGTATTTGAAGCGAAAGATACCGGTGACCCGGGCCGCCTGCTCCACCGAGGGGATGAGCTTCTCCAGCCCCACGGGCATGATGAGGTAGCTGCCCCGGGGCAGGACCACGGGCAGGGCCTCTCCTATAGTGCCCCCCCGTTCCCCCGCCGCCAGCACCCCGGCGTTCCCCTGTGGGTCCACGGCGTTGGCCCCCTTGATGAACACATCCTCCTCACCGAACTCCTTGAGGGCGTCGGCGGGAGAGATGCCATCGGGCTTGCCCCGGCGCAGCACGATGGGCTTCATCCTGATGTTCTGAGGGTTGGCACACAGCTCCCCGTCCAGAATGACCCCGGCGGCGTAGTGGCACTTGGGCTCCACCTTGATACCGGCCACCTCCTCGGCCACATAGGCGTTGGTGGTGCCCCGGGCGATGACCACTATCCCCCGCTCCTGGGCACGCCTCACCTCGGGCAGGGCGGCCACCCCCTTGGCGATGAGGCGCTTTGACTCCGCCGGGGTAAGGCTGACCAGCGCCCGGACGGGCGCCTCCCTCACTACCTGGTCCCAGCTATGATGGTGGTAGAACATCACTCACCCTCCCCTTCCCCTGTAGTCTCGCCAGCGACCTTGCTCAGCCCCAGGCCCTCAAAGAAGGACTCCAGCCGGTCCCGCACCTGCGCCTCGGAAAAGTCCCGGGGGTCGCACTGGCTGCCCTCGTAGGTGGTGGTGGGGACGCCGCTCTCCTGGAGGAGCCGCTTCACCTCCATCATTCCGGTCTGGATGCCGTTGCAGCCGTGGTCCAGGTGCACCACCACCCCATCTACAGAGTAGTCCCCAACCCGCTTGAGGTGGGCCTGGGGGCGGTGAGCGGTGTAGCACATATGCGGGCGGTAGTTCAGGTAGAGGTCGGCCAGGGCGTCCAGGGCCTGCTCCCGGGTACGGAGCTCCCGGCCCTGCTCCTCAAGGGTCTGTCCGGACTCCCAGGTGCCGTCTTCGTGCTTCACCCAGGCCCCGCCGTCAAAGGTGTTGCCCCCCAGGAACACCGCCCCGTATTCGGCGGGCATCTTCAGAATCTGAATGTAGAAGAAGGGTGGAATGCCCTCGTGGAGGAAGCGGGCGGTCTCGTAGCCGCGGGCGGAGATGCCCTGGGCCACCCTCTCTTTCACCTCGTCCAGCACCATGCGGTAGAACTCCACCCCCTCCTTCTTGTGCCTCAGGTTGGCCCACGGCACCCTCAGGGACTGGAGGTGTCGCATATCCATGGGGGCGGGGATGGCCTTCTGCTGCTCGCACAGCCGTGCCCAGAGCACAAAGCACTCCCACTCATTGTTCACTCCCTGGGCCAGGGCCTCGTCGTCGCACTTCTTCCCGGTATGCTTCTCCGTCCACTCAATCACCTCCAGCAACCGCTGGACGAAGTAGGCCCGGGTGTGAGCGGTGTCCCGGAAGGGGACATCCACAGTGATGAAGGGGATGTCAAGGTGTTCGGCGTAGAGCTGGCCGGTCTTGGCCATGGACGGGCAATCGTAGCTCTGGAAGACGAAGTGGGGATGGGCGGTGCCGCCCCGGGGGCTGGCGGTAGTGATGTCCATATAAAGCTGTCCCAGGTGACAGCGCATGGAGGAGCACAGGTCGCGGGCGAAGCCCCGGGTCTCGGCCACCTCCATGCACTTAATGAGCGCCTCGTGGTTCTCCAGGAGCTGGTTGTAATGCGGGCCATAGGAGGGGTCGCCGAAGTTGCCGAAGCCGGAGAAGAGGCTGATTAGCCCCTCCAGTAGTAGCCCCTGAATAATCACATCCCCCCTCTCCTCGGCACTCCACAGGTCCCTGTTGCGCATGCGGCGCAGCTCTTTGGCCCTGCCCCAAGACTCAAAAGGTTTGGTAGGGTACTGGGTGAGCGGTCTCATTTCTGCCTCCTACACTCCTACTTCTATCATCTCCAGAAAGGCCTCTATACGGGTGCGGAACTGACCGGCGGGGATGGTGGCATCCACCTCCAGAACGAGCATGGGGATATCCGCCTCCTTGAGAGCACCCTGGATAGAGGGAAGGTCAAACTCGTGGGGGTCGCAGAACTTCTCCAGGACCATAACGGCCCCCTGCACCTGGTAGTCCCTGGCCAGGGTGAGCACATGCTGCACGCGACGCCTCTCCGCTAGGTCCTTCAACGGGCAGGGAGGGCGGTCCACATAGCGCTGGGCGATGGCGGTCAGCAGGTCATCCCCCGGGGGCACCTCCCCCCAGAAGTAGCGGGTCCCGGTGCAGTGGTCGTCCACCACTATCTGGGCCCCCATGGACTCCACGAAGCCCACCAGGTCGGTGTCGTCGTTCTCGCTGCCCAGGAGCATCAGGCGCACGCCCGAGTTGCGTCCCGGCTGGCCTTTCAGCTCCTCCAAGGCCTGGCGCAGCAGCCCGTTTTGCTCCTGCTTGTCCATAAACATGCTGGACAGGACCATCTCCATGGCCTGGACCCCGGTAATGGGGGGGGTGAGGCCCCGGCGGAGCTCGTATACCTGGGTCATCAGGCGCCGGTTGGTGTTGTAGATATCCACCGCCCCCTCTATATCCGATGGGGCGATGGGGTGGCCTGTCCAGCCCTCCAGGGCCTCCTGGAAGCTCTGCAGCTCCCCGGCCAGGCACTCCCGGGCCAGGGGTACATGCAGGCTGGAGGGCATGTAGAGGTCGTAGCTGAACTCCATGGGGAGATGTGTCACCCACGAGTCAAAGGTCTGGCGGATGTGCTGACAGGTCTGGGCGAAGACAATGCCCTCCAGATAGTCATAGCGGCCCAGGAGCCCCTGCGCCAGGCAGTCCCGGCAGTAGGGGCACCACATACTGAAAATGTAGTTCTCGGTGATGCTCTGGGGCTGGTGGGAGCCCATAATCCTCACCGGCAGCACCCCGGCGGCATAGGCCAGCTCCTCGGGCACATAGGTGCACAGGTAGCCCATCACCTTCCCGCCGGTGCGGGCCTTCCACTCCTCAGCGTACTGATGTCGCCCCACCACCACCTGATGAAACCGGTCCAGGGCCGACGGCATATAAACCCCCAGATGTCATAGTAGGTGCTATTAGAAAGGGATGATATATCACCCCCGTCCACCATGTCAAGGCGATTGCTACGAGGTCGTTTGGCAAGCCCCCTCCGCCCCATCAGGGGCAGGGCAAGCCCTGCCCCTATAAGGCCCCACACCCACCCCCCTGTGGTGGTGGCAAACATGTAGGGGCGCTCTTGCTGCGCCCGAGGTGCCCGGGGGGCGTAGCCCCGGAGTTATCTGCCGGGCGAGCGGGCGAAAAAGGGCTGGTAAGCGACCCACCACAGGTCTGTTGCACCACCGGCACTTTACGGCTACAATGCTGGTTAAAGGCAGGCGAAGGAGGCGTGGTGAGTATTGATAGAGAACGGGTCCGCCAGCAGTACCGGGAGGCCGCTACCGATACTACCACTGATTCCGGACTCCCCCTGAAGCCGGTATATACCGCGGAGGACGCGGAGGGTATAGACCTGGGGCTGCCCGGGGAGTTCCCCTTCACCCGGGGGCACCACTCCCGGATGTACCAGGGCAAACTATGGAACATCCGCCAGATTACCGGGCTTTCCACGCCCAGGGAGTATAACCGGAGACTCCACATGGAAATTGCCGAAGGGGCCGGGGCACTCACCTACCATGTGGACGAGCTGGCGGACTACGGGCTGGAGCCCGACCAGCCCACCGCCGAGGGCATGATAGGCGTTACCGGGGTGACCTCCAACCACCTGGGGGATGTGAAGGCCGCCCTGGAGGGCCTGCCCCTGGACGAGGTCAGCTTGTGCCCCGCCTGCACCTCCCCCCTCATCAGCCAGGCCATCCTGCTGGCCGCCCGGCACCACGGATACGATATCAGCCAGCTGCGCCTGGTGCACGGCTCATTTGTCATGTGGCTGCCCATGTGCTACCGCAGCCTCACCGAGGTCACCTTTGCCAACGGGCGCATCTCCTCGCTGGGCAAGTGGGGCCTGGACTACTGTGAGTATATCCTGCGGCAGCTCCCTAAGGTGAACATCTGGTACTTTGACGGCGCCTCCGTTCACGAAGGGGGCGGCAGCGCCGTCCAGGAGATGGCCTTCATCATAGCCTGCCGCGACGACCTGCTGCGGCAGATGACAGAACGGGGCCTGGAGCCGGCCCTGGTGGCCCGTGCCCTGAGCCCCACCGTGGCCCTGGGACGGGACTTCTTTGAGAACATCGCCAAGATAAGGGCGCTGCGCCACCTGTGGGCCACGACCCTATCCGAGGGGTTTGGGATCAGCGACCCCCGGGCCCTGGCCCTCCGCGTCCACGGCAATGTGGTGGGCAGCCTGTGCACCCGCCAGCAGTCTCAGGTGAACCTGTCCCGGGTGGCCATCGCCGCCCTCTCCGGGGTGCTGGCCGGGGTGATGGGGATGCAGTTAGCCTGCTACGACGAGGCCTTCGCCACCCCCACCGAGGAGGCCGTCCGGCTGGCCATCCGCACCCAGCAGGTGCTGCGCTACGAGACGGGGACAGCCCAGGTGGCCGACCCCCTGGGGGGCTCCTTCTTCATGGAGCACCTCACCAGCCAGATGGAGGAAGAAGCCCGGGCGCTGCTGGCGGACATGGAGGCACGCGGCGGCTGGCTGGCCCTGCTGGAGAACGGCTGGGTGCACGAGGTAATGCGCCAACGCTCCTGGGAGATGCAGCAGCAGGTGGAGAGCGGGGAGCGGGTGGTGGTGGGGGTCAACCGGTTCACCACACCCCCGGAGCAGGACCCTCCACCCCCCATCTTCTCCCCCGACGAGGAGGAAGTGGCCCACTATCTCCAGGAGTACCGCAGCTTCCGGGAGGGGCGGGACCTCCAGCCGGTGAGGGCCTTCCTGGAGGCCTTGGGGGCCGCCGCACAGAAGGGGGACCACCTGGTGGAGCCGGTGGGCCGGGCCATGGAGGCCGGGGCCACCTTCGCCGAGATTGTGGGCACCCTGCGCCTGGCCGACGGGCTGGAGTACGACTGGGCCGGGGAGAGAAGGCCACCCTCCAATGGCCACTGAGACCAAGGTCAAGGTCATCACTGCCAAAATCGGCACCGACGACCACTACCGGGGCATCACCGCCGTCACCCAGGCCCTGCGGGACGCCGGCATGGAGGTGGTCTTCCTGGGCACGGGACAGCGCGTTGACAGTGTGATAGCCACCGCAGCCCAGGAGGACGCCCAGGTAATCGGGCTGAGCTTCCTGTGTGGGGGGCACCTGCCGGTGATGCGCCGGTTCATGAACGCCCTCTCGGAGCAGGGGCTGGGGAGCATCCCGGTAGTGGTGGGGGGCACCATCCCCCCCCAGGATGTCCCCAGGCTCAAGGAGCTGGGGGTGGCCGGGGTGTTCATCCCCGGGACAAGCCTGAGCGAAATCACCGGGTTCGTGCGGAGCATAGCCCGAGGCACCGGGTAGCCTCTGCTACCCACCCCCCTTGCCCCAGCGGGCGAGGTACTTGTCCTTCACCTGGGGGTTGATCAGGCCCCGGGGCCACTCACCCCGGAACACCCGCACCGATTCCTCGGCGGGTCGCAGCCACAGCTCGGCCTCGGCCTGGTTGGAGTACTGGGCCATGTGGGCGGTGATGACCACATTGCCCAGCTTGAACAGGGGGTTATCAGGAACGGGAGGCTCCTGCTCCACCACATCCAGCCCGGCACCGGCAATCCAGCCCTCCTTGAGAGCGGTGATAAGGGCCGCCTCGTCCACCAGGGCACCACGGGCGGTGTTGATGAAGTAAGCGGTGGGCTTCATCTTCCGGAACTGCTCCTGCCCCAGCATATGCCGGTTATCTTTGGTGAGGGCGGCATGAACGGAGATGTAGTCCGACTCACTTAGCAGCCGGTCCATGTCCACCAGCTCCACCCCGCAGCCCCGGGCCACCTCGGGTTTCGCATAGGGGTCGTAGGCAATGACCGTCAGGCCAAAAGACTGGGCCTTGGGCACCAGGGTGCGGGCGATATGGCCGAAGCCTATGAGACCCAGCACCTGCCCCTTCATGCGGAACATGGGCGGCTGTATGCCCTGGCGTATCTTCACCGGCACAGCGGCGTCCCACAGCCCCGCCCTCACCGCATCAAAAACCGGCACCAGCTTGCGGGAGCAGGCCAGCAGCAGCGCCATGGCGTGGTCGGAGACCTCATCCAGGCAGTAATCGGGCACATTGGCCACACAGATACCCAGCTCGGTAGCCGCATCCACATCTATCCAGTCATAGCCCACCCCGATGGCAACATAGAGCCGGCACCGGGTCAGCTCTTCCAGCACCCGGCGGCTGAAGGGCTGCAAGTTGCTCACCACCACATCAGCATCCCCGGCGGCCTGGATAAGCTCGTCCTCCGCCTCCCGGGTGTCCTGGCCGGTCCGGCACATACGCTTCAGCAGCTCGGCGCCGTTTTCGGCCAGCAGGCTTTCTCCCATGTCAACATGGGGGATAAACATAGTAGCCACCACTTTCTTGCGTTCCATGTCACCTCCCGGTCTCTACAGAGTGATTCAATCATACAAGAAAGGGGCTGCCAAGTGCTGGACGGGGACTTAAAACGGAAGGGGCCCGGACTGAGGTCCAGGCCCCTTCAACTATGCCGTAGCGGGAGTTGGATTCGAACCAACGACCTTCGGGTTATGAGCCCGACGAGCTACCACTGCTCCATCCCGCGGTGTATCCAGTTAGCGCTATTAATATGGTTTGTCTTCAGCAAGGTGCAGGTTAAACCCTCGACCATTAGTACAGCTTAGCTAAACGTCTTACGGCGCTTACACCTGCTGCCTATCAAGCCGGTAGTCTGCCGGCGGTCTTACCCCCCGGTTGCCCGGGGATGGGAGATCTCATCTTGGGGGAGGCTTCGCGCTTAGATGCTTTCAGCGCTTATCCCTTCCGAACATAGCTACCCAGCGATGCCCCTGGCGGGACAACTGGTACACCAGAGGTTCGTCCCTCCCGGTCCTCTCGTACTGGGGAGAGCTCCCCTCAAATCTCCGCGCGCCCACGGCGGATAGAGACCGACCTGTCTCACGACGGTCTGAACCCAGCTCGCGTACCACTTTAACCGGCGAACAGCCGGACCCTTGGGACCGCCTTCAGCCCCAGGATGGGACGAGCCGACATCGAGGTGCCAAACCTCGCCGTCGATGTGAACTCTTGGGCGAGATAAGCCTGTTATCCCCGGG
>JAZGBK010000055.1:0-4176 GCA_036476365.1 Dehalococcoidia bacterium | reverse complement strand
TCTCACGCCGCTCTGTCTTGAACGGGGCACAGAAGGCGGTGTCCCGAAAAGGGGAAGTGGTTTTGGCCAGCTATGACGCACCCCTAAAGGGGCCTGATTGAGTGTGGCGGCTCCCCGTGTGACAGGGTTGACCGGAGACGCATGGGAGTAGCATACTATGAATAAGGCATTTTCACTGCGCTGACATTCTGAACCTTTGTGTACAATATGCGCCAGATAGCAAACGGTGTTCACAATTTGGGGCTGTGGCCCCGGTTGGCCCTGACCATCACTCTGGGGTTCCTCTTCTTCTTCGTCATCTTCGGGCTCCTGAGCATGCGGATTGTTAGCGATAGCACCCAGCGGATTCTGAAAGAGCGGCAGGTGCTCACCGAGATGGCTGCCGATGAGACAGATGCCCTGCTAACCCAGGCGTTCTATGAGCTGGAGAAGGCCAGCACCTTCGCCCGGTTTGACCCTGGGGCTGGCAACCTGCGGGACGAGTATCACATGCTGGCCCACGCCTATGGGCAGGTAGGGGCTTTCTCCCTGGGCGTCTACTTTCTGGACGCTAAGGGTGAGGTGGTGATGGTAGAGCCCTACGACGCCGGGGCAGTGGGTGCCGACCACTCAGTGAAGGAGCATATCCGCCAGGTCATGACGACCGGCCAGAGAAGCGTGTCTGTGCCTTTCATGGAACCCCGCCTGGGCGCCCCGGCGGTGGCTCTTACCATCCCCATTTTGGATGAGCAGGGGCATCTCATGTCCATGCTCAGCGGTCTCATAGACCTTTCCAGTCCCATTTTCCGCCGGCCCATACAGGCTGCCCTGCAGCTGGGCCACACCGGCCATGCTGAAATAGTTGACGACCAGGGGATGGTGATTGCCTCCACCATTCCCGATATGTTCCTGAAACCGGGGGAGCATGTGGAATGGTACCAGAGGATGATGGCAGAAAAGAGGAGCAGTGTGGAGACGGTGCCCTACGAGGAGGAGAACGGCTCCACCGAATGGATGCATGTGATGGCCTTTGCGCCTCTCTCCGGGGCCGACTGGGGAATATCGGTGGGCGGAGACGCTCAGGAGACCTTTGCCCCGGTGGTCGACCTGCGCAATAGCATCATCCTCCTGGGCGCTATCACCTTAGCTGGAATCCTCTCGGCCACGCTCATCGGGGCACGCCGCCTGGTGCGTCCGGTTAGGGTGCTCACCGGGGCTGCCCAGGGCATCGCCGAAGGGAACCTGTCCGCTGCTATCAAGCTCTCGGAAGGGGGGGAGATAGGACTCCTGGGGCAGAGCCTGGAGGACATGAGGCTGAGGCTCAAGGAATCCATGGAGCGGATACAGGGCTGGAATGTGGAGCTGGAGGAAAAAGTCAGGGAGAGGACCAAAGAGTTGGAGCAACTGGCCTGGGAGCTACAGGCCGCCAGTGCCGTAGCCACCGCCGCCAACGAATCGGTGGGGTTGCCGCAGGTGGTGGACCACTGTCTGGACACAGTGATGCACATAGTGGGCGCCGAAGCGAGCGCTGTGGCACTTTTGGACCGGCCGGGCGGGAGGCTTACTACCGGGACACACCGCTGGCCTGAGGACGGGCCTCAGGATGAATGGGGCAATCAGTTGCCCGCTGAGTGTCTCGGCCATCAGGTGCTGGCTACGGGCGAGCCGCTCATCGGCGGGGGCCCCGTGGGTGGGGAGCGGGGCGACGGTGCCGGATGCCCGGCCTCAGGCTGGACGAGTCTGGCTGTCATCCCCCTGAGGACGGCGGAAGGGATTAATGGGACCCTGTGTCTGGCCAGTTCCAGGGCCGGGGCCTTTGGCACCCGGGAGGTGGCTGTCTTGACTATTATCGGACATCAGCTTGGTATAGCTATTGAAAAGGCGCGCCTGATGGGGGAAGTGAGCCAGCTTCAGGCGATGCGAGAAGTGGACCTGCTGAAATCGGAATTCATCTCCGGCATCTCCCACGAAATCAGGACTCCCTTAGGCTTTATCAAGGGTTATACTACCACCTTGCTTCGTTCCGACGTGCAGCATAGCGAAGAGACCAGGCGGGAGTTCCTGCAAATCGTTGGGGAGGAAACCGAAAAGCTCACCGAGCTGGTGGAAAACCTCCTGGATACCTCCCGGATTGAGGCCGGGAGCTTTACCATTGAGAGAAGACCTATGGATATTGAGGAGGTGGTGCGGCGGGTAGTGGAGAAGGTGCAATCTATCACCGAGCGGCACTCCTTCTCTGTCACCTTTGGCCAGCCACTACCCGCTGTCCCCGGTGACTCTCGGAGGATTGAACAAGTGCTGCACAACTTGCTGGATAACGCCATCAAGTATTCCCCCAGGGGGGCCGGGTCACCGTCTTGGGCCAGATGCAGGATGACCATATCCTGATAAGCGTTGCCGATGAAGGCTGGGGCATCCCCACGGGGCAGATCGCCTACATATTTGATGCCTTCTATAGAGTGCCCGCACCTGAGGTCCGGCAGGTGCGGGGAGCCGGCTTGGGCCTCACTGTCTGCAGAGCTATCGTAGAAGCCCACGGCGGCAACTTGTGGGCGGAGAGCACCCCAGGCAAAGGCAGCGTCTTTAGCTTCACTCTGTCCCTCAGGGACGGTGCGGCATGAGTAAGGCCCAGGTGCTGGTGGTGGATGATGAGCCGCGCTACCTGAAGCTGGTGCGCTATAACCTGGAGTCCGCGGGCTACGAGGTAATTACCGCCGCCGAAGGGGAGGAGGCCGTTTCTTTAGCGGCGGTGAAGGGCTTGGAGCTTATCCTGTTGGACATCCGTATGCCTGGCATGGATGGCTATGAGGTGTGCGCCAAAATTCGGGAGTTCTCCACCGCGCCCATCATTATGTTGACCGCTATGGGAGAGGAGAGGGACAAGGTTAAGGGCCTGCGGTTGGGGGCTGATGACTATGTGAGCAAGCCCTTTGGTGCCGAAGAGCTTCTGGCCCGAGTGGAGGCTGTGTTGCGGCGTAGCCGGGTCTCGGAGGTCAGCGCCGAGCCTGTTATGACCGTTGGCGACCTGACCATAGATTTTGCGCAGAGGAGGGTAGCGGTAGCCGGGCAGGAGGTAAACCTGAGCCCTATAGAGTACCGTCTTCTCCACTGGCTGGCGGTGAATGTGGGGCGGGTGGTGGTCCAGGAGGAACTTCTGGAGAAGGTGTGGGGACGGGAGTATCTGGAGAAATATGAAGGGCTGCGGGTCTACATCCGTAGGCTGCGCAAGAAGATAGAGAAGGACCCGGACCATCCCACCTACATCATCACCAAGGCCGGGGTGGGTTATATGTTATCGGCTGCAGTGTAGCCCCCTTACTCATCTCTTCGCTGCCACTTGGAGGATGCCCTTGTGGGCATCCTCTTCTTTTGCCCTGGGGGCGAGACTGTAACACGGTTGTTACATCCGCCCCCATTTCTTTCACTTAGTTTTAACCCCTGCCATGCTATGTTAGCTGTCAGTGGAGGGCAGCAGCCAGGATTATGGAGGCGTCTTAGATAGAGTGGGCGTAGGGGTGAACCCTTGTGGCTCCGGGAAGGAGCCGAGGGGGCATTGGTGTGCGTGTCAGCAGCTAACGCTTTGCGCTATCCCAGCGGGCTTGAAGAGAGATTCAGGAACAGGCTGAAAGCCCTATATATGTTGTGAGAAGAGCAAAAGGTGTTCAGATGGCTGTAGCCTTTGGGCTGGCACCAAGAACGGGGGCTGTCGGGAGGCAGTGGAGTGGCAGGCATGCCCATCGGTGAGGGGAGGGCCTCACGGGCTGCCGCACCTCCGGGGGATGGCGTGCTGCAAAGAAGAGACTCTGCCCAGCAATCAAGGGTTGGGTCCGGCAATCCTGTGAGGTGGCGCAGAACCGGGCTGCGCCCCGTCCTTGCCCTGCTGGCTGCCTTATTCTTCCTGGTCCTGCTCTCCAAGACCGCCCTGGCTCAGGGGGCGCCGCCGGCGGCGGACTACAGAGAGTTCCCCATTGTCGGTAGCCGGGTAGCGATATGGGTCATAGCACAGCTACACCTCATGTTCGCCGCCTTTGTTCTCGCCGTCCCCATCTTTGCCGTCATTGTGGAATACATCGGCGTTCGCACAAAGGATGCGAAATATGATAGGTTGGCCAAGGAGTTTACCAAGCTCCTTATGGTGGCCTTCTCTGTCACTGCCACTTTTGGAGCCATCCTCCTCTTTCTCCTCATCGGCCTGTA
>JAZGBK010000054.1:0-5644 GCA_036476365.1 Dehalococcoidia bacterium | reverse complement strand
GATTGTTGAGCCGTTGGTGGTAAGCCTTCCACAATCACCAACAGCGTCGGCAGCGTGACACAGCCATCAAGGCCTCGTCAAGCACATGGGCAGTATTCGGTGATTCAGATATCGGGTGCCAGGCTGCCCATGCTATCTGCCGTCAGGACGGGGTCGAGACACATTAACATTCATGGCTCGACCCTTCACATCTTTCCCGTTGAGAGCATCAATCGCAGCTTGGCCTTCAGATTCCGACGGCATTTCTACGAAGCCGAACCCTTTTGGCCGTCCACTGTACCTATCCGTTATTACCCTAACTGATTCAACCTCTCCGAAAGCTGAAAACTCTTGACGCAGTTCCTCCTCTGTGACCTCATACGACAAATTGCCAACATATATATTCATGGTGTTCCTCCTCCAATTGTAGCGTGCAGTCACCAATCGTGACTTGCCACCAGCAATTGTAGCACTTATCAAGTTTTAGAGTATCAGTCCGGCAGTGCTACCTCAGGAGCTGGAGGCGGTAACCCAGAGAGAGAACCCCCAAGGTTGTGATAGAATGCCTGACAAGGGGCCAGCTTGGCCGAGCGCACCACTGCGGTGAGCGCCTGCCAGGGGAAGCCTCCTGGACTTATCAAAAAAGGAGGGGGAAGTGCTGCCCTTAGACCATATAACGGTCCTGGACCTCGCCCGGGGCTATCCCGGCAGCTATGGGACTATGTTCCTGGCGGACTTCGGCGCCCGGGTTATCAGGGTGGACCCGCCCCGGGGAGGGTTCTCCCTCGGCGAGCGGGAGGCGGCTTTCCAGCCCGCCTACCGCAACAAGGAGAGCATGGTGGTGGACCTGGGCCAGGAAGCAGGGAGGGAAGCGCTCTACCGGCTGGTGCGAAACGCCGATGTGCTGGTGGAGGGGTTCCGCGCCGGGGTGATGAAGCGCCTGGGTGCCGACTACCCCACCCTGAAGGAGCTGAACCCCAGGCTGATATACTGCTCGGTCAGCGGGTTCGGCCAGGATGGCCCCTATGCCCAGAAGCCAGCCCATGATATGAATTTCCTGGCTATCGCCGGAGCACTGAGCATGATAGGGCCCCGGGACAGCAAGCCGTACCCCCCCAGCAACTATGTAGCCGATATAGGAGGGGCGGCGCTTCACGCTGCCGTAGGCATCCTACTGGCGCTGGCGGCCCGGGAGAAGAGTGGCAGGGGACAGTTCGTGGACATCTCCTACCTGGATGGGGCCATTTCCCTGATGAACGGCGACCTCACCGACTATTTCACTACCGGGGTCCCTCCCCGGCGCGGGGAGACCCGTACAACGGCGGGAGCGGTCACCCACCAGGTGTACCGCTGCCGGGACGGGGAGTATTTCACCACTGCCTGCACCGAGGTCCACTTCTGGGAGAACCTGTGCCGGGCGCTGGACAGGGAAGGCCTCATCCCTTCCCGCTTTGCTAAAGGGGAGGAAAGGGAGGAGGTTGTGGCCGAGCTGGCCGCCATATTTGCCACCCGGACCAGGGAGGAATGGGCACAGTTCTTCAGTGATAAGAATGTCTGCGTGGGGCCGGTGAGCTACATTGAAGAAGCGGTGAAGGACCCCCAGGTGCTCCACCGCCAGATGGTGGTGGAGGTGGACCACCCCAGCCTGGGCAAGGTGAAGCAGGTAGGTATCCCCATCAAGCTATCGGATACCCAGGGGCAAATCCGCTGGCTGGGTACAGCCCAGGGTGCCCACACCGACCGCATCCTCTCCGAGATGGGCTACTCCGGGGAAGAAATAGAGACGTTGCGCCAGTCAGGGGCGGTGAAGTAAACACGGTTTCCATCACGCCCTGCTTCCCACTGCGGAGGAGAGTCTTAGCCGCCGCCTCCCGGCTGGGGCACAGAGGCTATCTCCGGTCCGACCAGCCCCTTCTCCACCAGGATTCTCTGGTGCAGCTTCTCAAAGTCAGCGGGGGGCAACTGCTCTAACTTGTCGCTCCGCAGCTTCAGCTTCGCCGCCCCGGTAGAGCACCGGGAGACGCAGACACCGCAGCCTATGCACCACTCCTCGTCCACCACGGCGGTACCGGTCTCAACGGTCAGCGCATCCACCGGGCATATCTTGACACAGTCACCGCACCCGGAGCACACATTTTCATCGGTATCCCGCATGAAGTAGGTGGCCATGAGGACATCCCGGGGTATCTTGCGCCTCCTGATGGTGCCCACATTCCAGCAGGCACAGCCGCAGCAGTTGCAGTTATGCTTTATGTCTCCTATGGCGTTGTCCACGAAGTGGACCAGCCCCGCCTCCTCGCTGTCTTTGACTACCTGGAGGGCCTCCTCCCGGGTGATTTGCCTGCCAAGCCCCCTGTCAATGATGTACTGGGCCAGGTCGTCGAACTTCATGCACACTTCCAGGGGGTGCTCACAGGGCCTGTCCCGCAGCAGCAGCATCATGCGGCACGGACAGTGGGTCACGGCAAACACCTTGGCCTGCTGGATAACCCTTTCCATGGTATGGAAGGGAAAGACCGCCTGCATGCTGTGGTCAATGGTGTCATGCGTGGGGATATAGCGGTAGGGCTTGGTCTCGCTGGCACCCCAGGACTCCCGTGTCACCTCGCGGCTGAAGTACTTGGGTATCAGGTTAGCCATGTGCCTGGAATGAGGCGTATCCTCTCCCTTCCAGAAAAAGGTCTGGGGGAATCCGAAGCCGACCTGCTGGAGGGCGTACCCCTTCTGCCCATCCCCGGTGCTGCCGGAGAACAGCAGCCCCCGTTCCGCCAGGCCCTCTAATGTCTCCGCCAGCTTCTGCCTGGGAATACTCGCCGCGCCGGCAATGACATCAACACCCACCGGGTTGAACGGCGCTACCCTGGTGGGAAGCAGCAGCAGCACCTCGGCCTCTTCCGGAGTCAGGTGCTCCCGAAGCACCTGGAGCAGCTCTTCCCGGTAGGGCAGCCCCATGCCCAGGGTGGAGAGATGCAGGGCCAAGTCCTCATATGGATTATGCATCGCCCCGCCCCCTTACTGCCCCACGATGAAGGTGCTGATGGCGCAGCCGGGCGGCTCGCCTCCCAGGTTGCTGGTAAGCCCCAGTTTGGGGTCCCTAAGCTGGCGCTGCCCCGCCCGCCCCTGGAGCTGGAGGTACATCTCGTAGAGCATCCTCACCCCACTGGCCCCGATGGGATGGCCGAAGCACTTCAGCCCCCCATCCGGCTGCACCGGCAGGCCTCCCTCCAGGGTGAAGAAGCCCGAGTCTATGTCCTCCTTCACCTTACCCCGGGGGCTGAACTGGAGGTCCTCCATAAAGATGGCCTCGGTGATGGAGAAGCAGTCGTGCACCTCGGCCATGCTGATTTCCTCACGGGGGTTGGTTACCCCTGCCTCCCGGTAGGCATTCTGCCCGGAGCGGTATATCTCCTCCACATGGGTGTAGTCGTAGTCATCCCGGAAGCGGTTCTCCCCACCCACGCAAATCTGGAGGGCCTTGATGTAGATGGGGTCGGAGCGGAACTTTTTGGCCATATCGGCCCGGCACAGGATGGCCGCCGCCGCCCCATCGCTCACCCCGCAGCAGTCAAACAGGCCCAGGGGCCAGGCGATAATGGGGGCCTTCATCGCCTGTTCCAGGCTTAGCTCCCGCTGAAAGTGGGCCTTGGGGTTGAGGGTGCCGTTGTGGTGGCTCTTCACCGAAATCATGGACAGCATCTGCTTGCCTTCCTCGGGGGAGAGGCCGTAGCGGGCGAAGTAGCGGGTGGCCATGACGGCGAACATGCCGGGTGCGGTGGTGGTGGGCTGCACCCCCGCCGAGGTATCGCAAAGGCCCCCTCCGGAGGGGATGGCCAGCCCGCTGTAGCCCGAGTCCTTGAGCTTCTCATAGCCCAGGGCCAGCACGACATCGTACACCCCGGCGGCCACGGCGTAGGCGGCGTTCCTCACCGCCTCGGAGCCGGTGGCGCAGCCATTCTCGGTGCGGGTGATGGGGATATACTGGAGCTTCAGCGGCTTGGAGATGGTCATCCCGGTGGCCCCGCTGAACATGGTGCCCACCCAGGCCGCCTGGATGTCATCGGGGCCGATGCCGGCATCGGCGAAGGCTTCATAGGCGGCGTCAATAATCAGGTCGTTGGCGCTCTTGTCCCAGTGCTCACCGAACTTGGTACACCCCATCCCGACGATGGCGACCTTGTCCTTGATACTCTCGGCCATGCCTTCCTCCTTATCTTACTGGCCTGGTCTTCCAGTAATAATTATGGATGCCACGCTCAGTATAGAGCTTGCGGAAAGTGAATTCCACCTCCATACCCACCTTTACCTCCTGGGGGTCCCGGTCGGTCATATCAAAGGCCGCCCGGCCCCCACCGTCAAACTCCACTACAGTTACGATGACCGGACTATCCACCGCTGCCGCCAGGTTATCCTGGGTGAAGGTAAAGATGCTCACCTTCTTGTCGACCAGGCGCACCAGTTCGTATTCATCCTTGGCATGGCACTTGACACATATCCGCTGAATGGGAAACTGCTGGGCACCGCACTTCAGACATTTTGACCCGTAGAGGGCGAGGTTCTGCTGCTGTTCCCGCCACACTGCCGTCATTGAGGTGAGCTCCCGGTCCGGGCGGGCGGCGGGGGCCACGGGCACCATCCCCCGCCACTGAAGGTATTTCTGATAGCTGGTGATGGTCTTCCGGGAGGACAGGTGGCCCCGGATGCCCCGCCTCTCCTTTAGCTTGCGGATGTTATCGGTGACCCGCAGCAGCAGCACATCGCAGCCATTGCCGTAGCCCACCAGCAGCAGGCTATCCCCTGGGCGTGACTCCTCCAGGGCGGCCACCAACATCATCAGAGGCAAGGCGGTGCCGGTATTGCCTACCTCGGCCAGCAGGGAGTCCTGGATTTGCTCCGGGGCGAAGCCCAGCCGGCGGCCCAGCTCCTGGTGCCTCCTCTGGTTGGGCCCGTAGAAGATGGCCCGGGTCAGGTGCTGTGGGATGAGGTTATTGCGGCCCAGTAGGGTGGACACCGCCTGGGGGATAATTCTGTTGTAGCCCTCGTCCAGGGTGAAGCGGTCCTCCCAGGTGCGCAGGAACTCCTCTCCGGAGATGCGCCACACATCGGTAAACTCCTGGGAGAGGGAATAGCTATCCTCAATGCTCGCCACCACATCCTGGTCACCTACCAGGAGAGCGGCACCACCATCGCCCAGGGTCTGCTCCAGCTCGGCCTGCGCCGGGGCCATGCGGCTATCGGCCCCCGCTACCAAGACGGAGCTGAGGGAACCGGCCCTGACGGCGTCGGCGGCGGATAGCAGTGCCCCCGTCCCCGCCCGCAGGGAGTTGGTGAAGTCCAGGGTGCGCCCCTCGTGTGGCAGGTCCAGGACGGTAGCGGCCAGCGTAGCGGACATCTTCTCGGCATAAGGAGTGGTAGTGGTAGCCAGAAAGAAGCCCTGCACCTTCTTCCCATTCACTCCCCGCAGGCAGTCCAGGCAGGCCTCCACGGCCATGGTGAGACTATCCTCGTCGTAGTTCCTCACCGCCCGCTCCCCCGCCCCCTGGGAGGCGATGCCCCAGGCCCGGGCAATCTCCGCCCGCGGCATCCGGTACAAAGGTATATAAGCCCCGTAAGAGGTTATGCCGACCATATATGCCTCCTTTTTGTCTGGCTGCCTCCTGGGCCAGCC
>JAZGBK010000053.1:0-3654 GCA_036476365.1 Dehalococcoidia bacterium | reverse complement strand
CAGGCACGAAAGCTATGACGACATCAAAATCGCCCAAATATGGGATGCTGCCGTGCCAATCAGCGCACTCAGCAGCAAGCTCGTGCGCCTTAGAACCGATTACCAGGACTCGTTGTGACCGTTCTTTTGCCATATTCTATATGTCTCAATGCTTAAGTCAGACGGGCGGACATCTTCTGTTTCCGACTGCTGAACCTCGAATTGCTACTATGAGTGGCAACATGAATCATATTCCCGGCTGGGTAAGGTGTCAAATTCTCGTCTCGCTTTGACCGTGTAGCGCGCACCATGTCCAAGGCCGAAGGGCTCACCCCAGGCCCAGTAGCTCCCGGGCGTTTTGGGACAGGATGCGGCGCTTCTATTCGCGGCTGAAGGGGTGCCCCCCCTATCCCTGGCGGGGGCGGAAGGTGACCTCTTTGCCCTGTATCTGCTCCAGGTGCATCCGGTCGTGGCGGTAGGGTGCCCGCAGCATCTGGAGCACGCTCATCTCGCCGAACTCGGTGTGCCGTCCCTTGCGCTGGAGCTCCTCCGGGCCCAGCCCCCGGATGACCCGGAGGGTATCCTGCCGGGTGTCGGCCAACTGCCGGAGCAGGTCGGACAGGGAGCCGGCGGCGGCCTCGGGGTAGCCCTCCGGGTTGCCGGTGCCCGCGCTCACGGTGCAGCCGGGGTTGTCCCGCACCTGGAGCGCCCAGTCCACCCAGCGCTGCTCCATCTGGACCAGGTGTGCCAGCTGCTCCTTGGCGCACCACTCGCTCTGCGCCGGGCGCTGCCCTGCCTGCTGGTCGTCCAGTTGCTCCAGGCAGGACAGTAGCTCCTGCCTCTGGGAAGTCAGCTTTTCTGTAAGCTCGTCCAGCTCTGACATGGTCACCTCCTTAGAGTACCGGCTGCCCTGCGCCTAATGTAGCACCATGCCGCCCGCTCCACAACCGGGGTTTCACCCCAGGCCCAGTAGCTCCCGGGCGTTTTCGGACAGGATGCGGCGCTTCTCCTCATCGCTGAGGGGCAGCTCCACTATCTGGTGAAGCTGGGGGTGGAGGTCCACCGCCGGGCCGTCGGAGCCGAAGAGCACCCGGTGGGTGCCTATGTTGCGCAGCAGGCGGGGGGCATCCTCAATGGCGCAGCAGCGGCGGCCGTCCCGTCCCGGCCACTGGGGGCTGCTGAAGCCGCCGGCGGTGTCGAAGTACACCTGGGGGAACTCCCGGGCGATGTCCAGGCGCTGGTCCCAGTAGGCGCTGGGCATGTGGGCCATGATGAACTTGAGGCGGGGGAAGCTGCGGAACACCTCCACGAAGTTGACCGGCTCCCCGTAGGAGCCACCCGGGTACGCTCCATAGCCCTCGCCGGTGCCGGTATCGCTGAGCACGGGCAGCCCGGCCTCCTGGAGACGGTCGTAGAGGGGGAACATGCGGCGGTCTGCGGGGAAGGAGCCGGAGAAGGCAGGCACCATCTTCACCCCCCGCACCCCCAGCCTGAGCTTCTCCTCCAACTCCTGCATCATGGCGGTCTCGTCCCCGAAGAAGAGGCCGATGTCTATGGCGGCGAAGGGGATGATGCGTTTCTCCTTACGGCCCAGCTCGCAGCCCCAGGTGTTGAACCTCCTGGTGTGCTTCACCATCTGCTGCTGCACGGTGGGGCGGGCATCCTCCCGCTGTGCCTCCGGCAGCCGGGACAGGCGCTGCTCAACCATGCTGTGGGTATCTATGTAGGTGAGGGTGCACAGGTGGGAGACGCCCTCCCGGTCCATGAAGGGGATTGCTTTGTCCGGGCTGCCCCAGCGCCACTCGTCGGGGAAGCCGGGGCGGGGCCACACCAGCTTCT
The DNA here is from genome assembly GCA_036476365.1 of Dehalococcoidia bacterium. Lineage (GTDB taxonomy): Bacteria > Chloroflexota > Dehalococcoidia > JACVQG01 > JAHKAY01 > JASLQE01. The sequence goes on along the minus strand of JAZGBK010000053.1, from coordinate 1,836 downwards.
CCTGCTCGGTGCTGCGGCACAGATGGACATGGACATCAATAACTTCGGGCACTGCCATAGGCTACATCTCCTGTTAAATCTGGCCCCCGGCCAGGTCCAGCAGCATTCTGAGGATGGACAGGTTGACCACATCCTCGCTGTTGTAGAGGAGCAGGGTGCGCAGGGCATCGGCGTTCCCCTGCTGGCAGTCCTGCCATAGCTGCATGGCGTCCCGGCCGCCGATGCCCTGGGTCTCCCGGGGGATGCCAAGCTGTGTCTCCACCTTTTTCAGCCCGCCGTAGAGCCCGTTGTCCCAGCAGTCGTACATCAGGTCGTGGCAGTCAAACTGCCGGGCCAGGTCCACATTGAGCTGGTGGGCGATGACCGGCAGGTCAAAGCGGCTGCCGTTGTAGGTATATATGGTGCTCACCCCGTCCAGGGCCTGGCTCAGCCTCTCGGCGCACACATCCTCGCCCACCAACTGCACCAGCTCCCCGGTGCCCCGGTAGATGCCGATGACGGTGATATCACCGTCGTACGAGGTCTCTATGTCCAGGTAGGCTTCCATCACAGGAGCCTGGCCCACAGGCCCTTCGGCGCCGGGGCCTCCAGCCGGGCGGGGGCGATGACTCCGGATAGGGGCCGGGAGGTGCGGACGAAGGCCCGCAGGTAGCCGGGGGCCAGGCCGCTCAACACCCCGGAGGCGGCCTCCTTCTCCCACAGCACGGGCACCACCTTCCCTACTTGACTGTGTTCAAAGCGCCGGGTGGCGGTGGCGGCCTCCGACAACAGGCTCCGGGTGCGCCGGGCCACTGTGAGGCTGTCCACCTGGGGCAGGGATGCCGCCGGGGTGCCGGGGCGGGGGGAGTAGGGGAACACATGCAGCCGGGCGAAGCCCACCTCCCCGCAGAAACGCAGGCTTTCCTCGAACTCGGCCTCGCCCTCCCCGGGGAAGCCCACCATGACATCGGTGGTGATGGTCACCCCGGGCACCATCTCCCGGGCCAGGTCCACCGCCCGGCGGAAGGTGGTGGGGGTGTAAGGGCGGCCCATACCTTCCAGCACGGGGATGCTGCCGCTCTGGAGGGGGAGGTGCAGGTGGGGGCACAGTCGGCCCTCCCCGGCGGAGCGCCACAGGGAGAGGAGGCGGGGGGTGAGGTCCGCCGGCTGGAGGGAGGTGAGGCGCAGCCGGGGCACGGCGGTGGCCGCCAGCACCCGGCCCAGCAGCCCCGCCAGGTCCGTGCCGTCCCAGCGGTAGCTGCCGATGTGGGTGCCGGTGAGCACCACCTCCCGGTAGCCCTCGGCCTCGCGATGGGCCACCTCGGCCACCACCTCTGAGGGGGGCCGGCTGCGGCCCTTGCCCCGCACCGAGGGCACGATGCAGTAGCGGCAGTCCATGCTACAGCCATCCTGTATTTTTACCAGGGCACGGGTGCGCAGGGGTGGGGGTGATGCCCCTCCATCGGGGCGCAGGCCGCGTTCCCGGAGCAACTCCAACAGGTGGGGCCTGGCCTCCTGCCCGGCCACCAGCCCCACACCGGGGAGGCGGGCAAGCTCCCCCGGCCGGCTCTGGGCGTAGCAGCCGGTGGCCGCTATCAGGGCCTCCGGGTGCATCCGGGCGGCCCGCCGCAGATAGCGGCGGGCCTTGGCATCGGAGGTGGCGGTCACCGTGCAGGTGTTGAGCAGGTAGGCGTCGGCGGGCTGGGTGGGGGACACCACCTGGTAGCCTCCGGCCCATAGCTGGCGGGCCAGGGACTCAGTCTCCGCCTGGTTCAGCTTGCAGCCGTGGGTGTGTAGGGCAATGCGGGCCATTACCCCTCCATTATAGCCGCAGCGCAGAGGCCGTCACAAAGAGAC
>JAZGBK010000052.1:0-2779 GCA_036476365.1 Dehalococcoidia bacterium | reverse complement strand
TACATCACAGTGCAAATCGCTGCTATTTTCGGGTACGTTCGTGAAAGCAAGTATGCTCCCCGAAACGGATTCTATATCTTCACGGTAGTCTGCAACCGGGCTTACTTCTCCCGCAGGCGGAGCAGGTCTTTGCGGAGCTGGGACAGACGCCGCAGGTGGTCCCGCTCCTCCTCCAGGATGCGGTCCACCACCTCCCGGTCCTCCCGGCGCACCAGGTCCCGGATTTCGGTGAAGAACAGGATGGTCTCGGACTCCATCCTCATCCCCATCTCCACCGCCTCGGTATCGTCTCGGGCCTCCTGGGCACGGGCACGGGCACCTGCCTCGTCCACGAAGATGCGGCTGTCTATCAGGGCGCTCAGGTAGTCGGCGAACTCCTGGGCGGGGCCGGGCGGGGCCGGCACATCGGCCAGTACCTTTAGCAGGCGGCCGAACTCGTCAGCGTGGCGGTCTTCCTCAACGGCCAGGTGCTCATAGGCGGCCTTCACCGAGGGGTCTTTCACCCGCATCAGCGCCGTGCGGTAGAAGGCCTTGCCGTTGGCCTCCAGGCGCAGGGCCATATCCACCACTTCCTTGCCGGAGAAAAAGAGGCTCATCCTTCCCCCTTTGTGATTAGCCGAGTCGCTGCAGGTATTTCTGGACCTGGATGGCCGCCTTGGCCCCCTCCCCCGCCGCCACCACAATCTGCTTCTCGGGGACATCGGTAACATCCCCGGCGGCGAACAGGCCGGGCACCCCGGTCTCACAGCTGGGGTTGACCTTAATCTCCCCCCAGCGGTTGCGCCGGGCCAGCCCCTTCACCAGCTCCGCGTTGGGCTGGAGCCCTATCTCCACGAACACCCCCCCCACCTCCAGGTCCTGCTCCTTCCCGTCCTTCAGGGAGCGGATGCGAATCCCCTCTACCCGCTTGTCGCCGGTTATCTCCACCGTCTCGTGTTCGGTGAAGATGGCCAGGTTGGGGTTGTCCTTCACCTGGTCAACGAGGACTTTATCGGCGGTGAGGGGGGTGGTGGAGATGAGGTTTACCCGGGGGCAACCTATCTTGAGCAGGTCATAGACCGCCTCCAGGCCGGAGTTACCCCCACCCACCACGGCCACCTTCTCAAAGTTGAACAGGGGGCCGTCGCAGATGGCGCAGTAGCTCACCCCCCGGCCCCGCAGCCGCCCCTCCCCGGGGACCCCCAACTGGCGGGGCCGCTTGCCGGTGGCCACCAGCACCACCCTCCCCTCCAGGGTATCACCCTTCTCGGTCTCCACCCGGAAGCCGCCGTCCAGCATTTTCACGGAGCGGGCGTTTTCCCCGATGCGCTGCTCAATGGGGAACTGCTTCACCTGGGCGTCAAACTTGGCGATGAGGTCGGGGGCCTCAATGTACTGGTATCCCATGTAGTTCTCAATGCCCAGGGTCCACAGCATCTGGCCGCCCACATCCTTGCTGATGAGCGCCATGTCCACCTTCTTGCGGGCGGCGTACACCGCCGCCGTCATGCCCGCCGGCCCGGCGCCCAGGATAATCAGTTCGTACATGCTACCCCTCCATCCAGCCTTAGTGTAAACCATACCAGGGAGCGGGGCCATAATTCCACCGCTCTTCCTTGACAGCCCCCCGACCCCGCCTTAATCTGGGGTGGAATGATAGTTGACTTCCACACCCACATCTTCCCCCCCCGCTTCATAGAGCAGCGGGAGGCACTGCTCAAGGCCGAGCCACACCTGGCCGAGATATACTCCAGCCCCAAAGCCCGCATGGCCACCGCCGAAGAGGTGGCGGCCAGCATGGAGCAGGACGGGGTGGGCAGCTCGGTGGTGCTGGGGGCCAACTGGGCCTCGGCGGAGCGCTGCCGGGAGGCTAACGACTACCTGCTGGAATCGGCCGCCCGCTACCCGGGACGGCTCATCGCCTTCTGCGGCCTGCCCCCCGGTGGCAGCGAGGCGGCCGTCCGGGAGATTGAGCGCTGCGCCGGGGGAGGGGCACGGGGGGTGGGGGAGCTACGCCCCGATGTGCTGGGAATAGAGCTGGGGGACGAGGCCGCTATGGCCCCCCTGGTGGAGGCCATGGAGCGCCACCGGCTCATGCTCCTCATGCACACCTCGGAGCCGGTGGGCCACACCTACCCCGGCAAGGCCCACCTGACCCCGGAGGTGGTCTACCCCTTCCTCCTCCGCTTCCCCGGCCTCACCGTGGTCTGCGCCCACTGGGGCGGCGGCCTGCCCTTCTACGCCCTGATGCCGGAGGTGGCGAGGGCGCTGGAGAACACCTACTTTGATACCGCCGCCTCACCCTTCCTGTACCGCCCCCAGATATACAGCCAGGCCATCCAGATAGTGGGGGAGGGGAAGGTGCTCTTCGGCAGCGACTTCCCCCTGATGCCCCAGGGCCGCCCCATAGCCGAAATCCGCTCCCTGTGCCTGCCCCAGCAGGTTGAGGGCCTCGTCCTGGGGGGCAACGCCGCACGGCTGCTGGGGCTGTGATGGAGCAGCTACGCCTCTTCGTAGCTGTAGAGCTGCCCCCAGAGGTCAGGGAGGCGCTGGCCGGGCTGCAAGGGGAGCTGCGGCCCCGCGGCAGCCCCGGGGTGCGCTGGGTGGGGCCGGAGGGCATCCACCTTACACTCAAGTTCCTGGGCGGGGTGCCCCGGGCACAGGTGGCCCCGGTGGAGGAGGCCCTGAGGGGGGCGGCCTCCGGGCAGGCGGCCTTCAGCCTCAGCCTGGGGATGCCCGGCTTCTTCCCCCACCCCCACCGCCCCCGGGTGTTCTGGGTGGGGATAGAGGGAGAGGTGGA
>JAZGBK010000051.1:0-5575 GCA_036476365.1 Dehalococcoidia bacterium | reverse complement strand
TCCCTCTACTCTCAGGCTGATGCCTAACTCGGTTGCTCGCTCAAGAATAGTTGTGGCTCCCACGCTCTATACTACTCCCTCAGTTTCTTGTTCCCGCACATTTCCCCCGTCCTCCCCAGGCATAGCCCCCACACCCACCATTTCAGGTTCAGAAACTTTCTCGTTATTCTTGTTTTCTTGTTCCCCGCATATGGTGGGAACAAGAGAACGAGCTTTTTTGTATCGGTAGGGGTCGCCCCGCCTCCCAGCTCCAACACGGGTCACACTCCCCTCGGCTACCAGCTTGCGGAGGGCGGCTGATTGGACCTGAGTGCGCCCCTCTGTAAGTTCTCTGATTTCCGGTTCCGTCAGCTCTGTGTCACTCAGGGCCTCCCCGATAGCTTGACACATGTGCTCCAACTCTAAGTCCTCTACGGTGCCAGCAGCCTCTACGGTGCCCCTGGCTGGGTCAAAGGCCATCACGGTTTTGGGTATGTCCACGCCGTATCGCTGTATGGATTCCAGCGTCCGGCTCTTGTCGTCCCTTTTCCGCATGATGAGCCCAGTATCTACGGCACCTAAGAGGGCGGTGGAGCCAAGGATTCCGTCCCCCATTTCCCGGTTGGCTGCCCCTTTGCCCTCATGGTGAATCACCATGATGTGGCAGTCAGTCTCCCGGGCCAGCAGTAGCCAAGGCTCCAAGGCTCTTGTGACCTCGGCGTAGTCGTTGGAGTCCTTGAGGCGTATCATCCGCAGCAATGGGTCAACGATGGCCAGAACAGCGTGCCGCTCCTCAACGGCCTGCCGTAAGGCGGCCAGTGCCTCCTCAAACACACCGCCGACATGGATGTATATCGGCTCGCCCACAGCCTCCATCCGCTCAAAGTGCCCTCTGACCTCACCTCGTTTCTCTTCCAGGGCAAGGTAAATGACCGGCCCCTGCGTGGTGGCTCGGCCCAAGAACTCCTCACCACGGGCTACAGCCAGGGCCAGGTTGCGGGCCAGGGTTGATTTGCCCACTTTAGGCTTGGCGGCCAGTATAGATAGCCCACCCGTAGGTAGCGTGCTTTCCCATAGCCAGGATACGGCCTCTGGCGGCTCTGCCAGAAGCTCCGCCAAGGGTGTTAGGTTGAGGCCCTTCGGGGAAGCGACTACCGCCCTCGGGGCCGGTTTCCAGATGGGCATAGTCTCTACCAGCGCCAGCAGCTCTTCCTTGGTGTGCCCAGCATCCAACCAGTCCGTTATATCCCCCTTAGCTGGCAGGCCTGGCAGCTCAACCATCTTTAGGGTAGCTGCCTCACCAGCTATAGACCGGGCTGCATCATCGGCGTGGTCTTTACCTGGTGGGTCGTTATCCGGGATGATAACCACCTTGCTTCCCTTCAAAACGGTGGCGTAGGCATCCCGCCACTTCCCGGCACCCATTGGACTCGTGGTAGCCACAAGGCCCAAAGAAGCCAGTCGGTCGGCGTCCTTCTCCCCCTCCACCACGAACACCAGGGCGCCTGGGGAGGCGGCCAGCAGCTCTGGCAGGCGATACAGCACGGGGTTTATCTTCGGGCAGCTACATAGTTCTGGCTTGTCCCCGAGGCTATTTATCCAGGCACCTGCCTTTTCTGGGCACCGATGGCGCTGGAAGAATACGTGACCTGGCTTGCGAACCACCTGGAAAAGGAGTTGCCCCGTCTCGGTCTGATAGTCATAAGTGGCCACAGGGGAGTGGTCATTCAAAGGTGTGGGGGAGAGGCCCAGGCGCTTTACGAGCTCTCGTTCCCCGCCTCCGTCTTTGCAGACGTCACACACCCATCCCTTCCCTTCCCGGTATCGTGCTGAGGGGTGACTGTCGCCATGGGTGTGAAGTTCGGGGCGAAAGCACCGGAACCAGAGCTCGCCACCCTGGCGCTTGATGGACCCCCGTTGTGTCTCAAGGGCGGCTTCAATCTCAGTAAATATGGCGGTGCTCACCTGTGCTCTGCTCCAGGCTGCTCAACCGTCTCCAGCAGGCGCTCAAGGGCGGCCCTGGGCACCAGCAGGCGGCGGCCTATGCGGACGGTGGGTAATTCGCCCCGACGGGCGGCCTCGTAGGCAGTGCCCCGGCAGATGCCGAGGGCTTGGGCGGCCTGGGGGACGGTGAGGGTGAGCTTTTCGTTATCGTTATTGTCCATCCTGGCCCCCTTTCTCAGCAGGGAAAAGCTCAGCCTCCGTTTTGCCTAACGCTCTAGCTAGGCGTTTTCTCCAACCAGCGTAGGGACGTAGCCAGTCGTTTTCAATCCGGCTAATGTCCCCTGGCGAGATACCCGTTAGCATCGCCAGCCTCAGTTGGGAAACCCCCCTTTCGTTTCGGACTTCCTTTAGTCGATTCATAACTTGCGCCTCTCTTAGTGCTTGACTTCCCCTATGCTCTATGGTACCATATAGGAAACGGTATAAATTGATACCGTTATAAGAGTGAAATGAAAAGGGACTCAGAGAGACTCAAACGGGCTATATGGGTAAAGGCGGAGAAGAGGTTAGGAATTGCTGTGCCACCAGAGTCGCGTGCAAATTTTGAGGAAAACCTCGGATACCATAATGAAGACACTGCCCTAGAGGACTTTGAGGCCACGTTAGATGACTTCTGTAGGTCGGCCGAGCTACTTTGCCTGTCCGAATACTTCTCAGACCGTAAGGGGCCTAAAGAAGCAGTCATAGGAAAGCGATACCAGAAGTGTTTTGAGAAGAGCTTATATTTGGTCGAATTTGTAATGGACCGACGGCCGCTTAGAAAACACGCATTGACCTTTTTAGAGGCGCTGAAGGGTGGGCGTATCAACTGGAAGCGGGTACGTGCGGAATGGAATGAAGCAAACCCACATGACCCCATGAGTCCAGGGGTTCTCAAAGTCAGGTACTACCGTGCTATAGCAGCAGAAGATATACAACGAGAGTATTACAGGAGAAGATACCAAAATATGGCTGGGGTCATGCAAGAGAGCTTTAAAGAGTTTAAGGATCATATGGAAAGATTAAGCGAAGGGAAGTGGCAATTAAGGCGTCTTTCTGATAGCGTTCCTGAAACTGAAAAGGTCAAGGCCTTATCTTTCCTACCGAAAGAGGTTTTCGGATTAATGGAAGCTTGGAGGGAAACACACCCATCAATATCAAAGTGGCAGCAAATCAAGACTGCGTGCGGAAGCAAGGAATTACAGGCGTTAAATAAGGTATGGTTTACAGGTGAGGCGCTGAATCCATCGGAAGAAGCATTGCTACAGCAGTTATATTTAAAATATCCCTTAGGCCAAAACAGGCTCAATGTCTGGCTCAAACAGACTCTAAAACAGGTCTTTGAGAAGTCAGTGGTGGATGAGAGGCAAGAGGATGGTGTTGACCAGGTACGTAATCTACAACAGAGGGAGGCAAACCATGAGGGGCCGCATAGTTGAACCGGGCCAGCATATGAAAGGGGGCGAAGGATGAATGGCTCAATGAGGCGCAGGGGGAAAAGCTCCTGGGAGGTCACCATAGACCTGGGGAGGGATGCTCACGGGCAACGGCTGAGGAAGTTCGTCACCATCAGGGGAAGGAAGGCGGACGCCGAGCGGCGGCTCCGGGAGCTGCTGTCACTCACCGACAAGGGCATACCGATAAACGCTCAGAAGGTCACCCTGGCGCAATGGCTGGAGCGGTGGCTGACAGACTATGTTGCTCCTCACGCCCGCCCCAAGACCATTGAGCGCTATGAAAGCGTCATCCGCAAATACCTGATACCTCACCTGGGCCAGGTAGAGCTCCCCAAGTTGGCTCCCGCTGACATCCAGGCATTGGAGGCGAAGCTAACAGCCCAGGGGATGGCCCCGGCCGGTGTGGACCTGATACACAATGTGCTGTCGGGGGCCTTCAAGTATGCCCTTCGCATGGAGATGGTGTGGCGCAATCCTTGTCAGGCGGTCACACCGCCAAAGGTGGTGCACAAGGAGGTGCAACCGCCAGAGATAGCGGCGGTGAAGCACATCCTGGACATCGCCAGGGCAGAGGAACACCCCTTCTATTCTTGCCTTTACCTCCTTGCTTATACGGGGGTCAGGAGGGGGGAGGCCCTGGGGATGAGATGGCGGGACACCGACCTGGAAGCGGGAACCATCTCAATAGCTCAGACTCTGATCCGATGCCTTCACCAAGTCCTTATCTTCCAGCCCCCCAAGACGAATAGCGGACGCAGGACCATAGACTTGGACGCCAGCACCGTTGAGGTGCTGCGTACGCACCGGGGGCAGCAGCTATTGCACAAGCTACAGGCGGAGGGGGCTTATCAGGACAGCGACCTGGTATTTGCCGACCCCCTGGGTGCTCCCCTGAACCCGATGGCCGTTACCAGGGTTTTCCAGGGCTTGGCAAAGCGGGTGGGCATGGGCAATATCCGCCTTCATGACCTTAGACACTTCCATGCCAGCGTAATGTTCAAGAATGGCCAAAGCCCGGCCCTGGTGAGCAAACGCCTGGGACATGCCAGCGTCTCCACTACCATGGACATCTACACCCATATCCTGCCGGGCTGGCAGAGGGAGGCGGCCAATGCCTTCGCCAAAGCTATGGAAGAAGGGTAGTCGGGAGCGATGTCGGCAAAATGTCGGCAAAAGGCCTATCAGGAGGGCCAAGGCAGATACAAAATGAGGGAAAAGTGCCGAAGGCCGGATTCGAACCGGCAAGGGGTTGCCCCCAACGGTTTTTGAGACCGTCGCGTATGCCATTCCGCCACTTCGGCTGCTATAGTTTTACACCCCAAAGCGAATGCCAGTCAAGGGCAGAGAGGGCCGCAGCTTTCATAGAAGGGTTCGCTTACGGCCTGGGGGCGAAGCTGAGGGCCATTTGTTCGAGGCTTGGCCCATATTGATTCCAGCTTGATTCCCATGTGTTAGCTGACACCTCAAAGCCGCGGTTGCCGACTACTGCCACAATCGCTCTGACTTTCTCTGGCAGCGGCTCCGCTGGCGAATTCCCTGTGTACAAAATGGAATAGGCGGGTACATTACCCGTCAGCAGGATTCTGGACCGAGAAAGCTCTGTAAAGGCTGTGCTCTGGGAGCGCCTGAAATTGGTTACGTAGTCTGCCCACGATTCCAAGGTATAGCCAGTGACTACGTTACCAAATATTTGTACAAGAGCCACCTGGCCCGGACCCCAAATGAGAACGTTATCCTTATCAGCATCATCCAGTGTCCATCCAGGGGCAACTTGAATGGAGTACCGCCAGCTTGCGTTCTGGTAGGTCGTCCACTGGGTTGGTGCTGTGATAGTGCCACCCGCCAGCAGGGAAGGCAGGATACTCTTGACGGAGTTGATGGCTATGGCAAAGCCTATGCTCTCAATTGTAGTGTCCCCTATCTGGCCAATCTTCAAGGTGTTTATGCCTATGACCTTGCCCTGACTATCGAGTAGGGGGCCACCGCTGTTGCCCGGATTAATAGCGGCGTCTGTTTGAAGGTATGTTGTGTTGCCCTCTTGACGCCGGGCCGAAAGGACTCCCTTGGTTACTGTGGCCTGCCCCCCCAACCCGCTGCCCAGAGGATAGCCCATGGCCACCACCTCATCCCCTACCTGAGCCCTGTCACTGTCGCCC
>JAZGBK010000050.1:0-12347 GCA_036476365.1 Dehalococcoidia bacterium | reverse complement strand
ATGCGCCGGGCGGCCCGGAACTTGGCTACTTCCTCAAAGATGTCGTTGTGGGCCGCTAGGTGGAAGGTGAGGGTGGGGGCGAAGTCATCTATCTTCAGCCGGTCCCGGCCCAGCTCCTCATCTATGTAGGCCACGGTGTTGGCGAACAGCAGTCCCAGCTCCTGGGGGGCGCTGATGGCGTTCTCCCGGTAGTTGTAGGAGGCGAAGCTTACCGGGTGCCACTTGGGGGCGTGCTGCGCGCACCACTCCACCAGGTCAACGCTGAGGCGGAGCATGTCGCTGGGGGGGATGATATCGGTCAGCTTGCAGCAGCCGGTGAACAGCAGCAGGTCGTTCTGAGTGGTGCCGTCCAGGGCCTCCACGGGTATGCCCCGCTTCTCGGCCAGGGCGAAGTACATGGCCGATAGGGCGCAGGCGTTCCAGGGCGTGGCGATGACGGCGGTGGTCACCTTATCAATGGGCAGGCCGTCAAACATCGCCTCCATATCCTGGAGGGAGGAGACGGGCACGCCGCCCATGCCCACATCCCCTGCCACCCGGGGGTCGTCGGGGTCCAGGCCGCTCTCGGTGACGGCGTCAAAGGCGATGGAGAACCCGGTCTGGCCCATCTCGTACTCCAGCTTGAAGCGCTGGTTGGTCTCCTCCGGGGTGGAGAAGCCGGTGAACTGGCGGATGGTCCACAGCTTGCTGCGGTACATGCTGGGGTAGATGCCCCGGGTGAAAGGCGGCTGTCCGGGAAGGCCCAGGGTCTCCTCCGGCCTGAGGTGAGCCGTATCGTCGTGGGTGTACACGGACTTCAGGGGGATCCCCGAGGCGGTGGTAAACTGCTTCTTACGCTCCTGCACGGCGGCCTCCTTTCAGCACAACATCCCATTATATCTCTACCGGGGTGGGCTTGTCCCTGCGGATTACAGTTTCATATGCTGCGGAGGGGGTCATTCAGAAGTCAGCGGCAGCGGCCCCGCACCGCCATGCTGAGGCTCTCGAAGCATGAGCGGTGCTTACCGTAGCCGCTACCCGCGCATCCTTCGACTGGCTCAGGATGGCGGGCAGGCATGCCGTAGGCGGGGGTTAGATGCCGTGCTGGCGGAGGGCCGCCCCTTGACAGTAGACACGAACGGGCGATATGCTCCCTGTGGCAGAGAGGTGTTACTTGAAAGCGGTTTTTCTGTGCGGCGGCATAGGCCGCAGGATGTTCCCCTTTACCGAGGAGAAGTGCCTGCTCACCTTCCAGGGCCGGACCCTGCTGGAGCACCAGATGGAGAGGGTGGCCCAGGCGGGAGTCCGGGACTTCCTGGTCATCGCCGGCCCCGGTGCCCAACAAAGGGTGGTCGAGGCCGCTGGCAGGGTGAAGGGGGTATCGGTGCAGGTGGTCCTTCAGGAGGAGCCCAGGGGCATGGGACACGCCCTGCTCGGTGCCCGGGAGCACCTGGGGACGGGGCCGGTGCTCCTGGTCAGCCCCAGCGATGTGGTGGACACCACTGCCTATGCCCGGATGCTGACTGCTGCCGGGGTGGGTAGCGCGGCGTCTTATCTCCTGAGTTACGAGGCGAAGGAGTACTTCCCCGGAGGCTACCTGGTGGTCGGTGCTGATGGGTGGGTGAAGGGGATTGTGGAGAAGCCCGGCCCGGGGCGGGAGCCCAGCCAGGTGGTGAATATTGTGGTGCACCTGCATACGAGGCCCGGGGAGCTCCTGGAGGCCATCGCCGCTGAAGGGGTGGAGGGGGATGACACCTATGAGCGGGCCTTGGGCCGGGTCATGGCCTCCGGCGACCAGGTGAAGGTGGTGCCATACGAGGGGTTCTGGGGTCCCATAAAATACCCCTGGCACATCCTGACGGTGATGGAGCACCTGCTCCAGGGCCTCCAGCGGGATATTGCCCCCTCGGCCAAGATAGCCCCCAGTGCCGTGCTGGAGGGGAGGGTGGTGGTGGGGGAGGGGGCCAGGGTGCTGGAGAACGCCGTGATACGGGGCCCGGCCTACATCGGGCCGGACAGCGTTATCGGAAACAATGCGCTCATCCGGGGTGGGGTCCACATCGGTGCGGGTGCCGTGGTGGGCTTCGGCACCGAAATCAAGCACTCCTACATAGGCCGGGGCTCCTATTTCCATTTCGCTTATATCGGGGACTCCATCATTGGCCAGGGGTGTAACCTGGGCGCCGGCACCATAACGGCCAACCTTCCCTTTCACCATCGGAATGTCCGGGTCAAGGTGGGTGAGGAGGAGGTGGACACCGGAATGACCTACCTGGGGGCCATGGTGGGGGACAACTGCCAGACGGGCATCCATGCCAGCCTGATGCCTGGGGTGCGTATGGGTGCGGGGTCCATGCTTGGCCCCCACCTGTGCCTGGCCCGCGACCTGGCCGCCGGTGACCGCATGCTTACCGATAGGAAGCGGCGATAGACCGATTGACCGTCTTGTTCCCGGCTGCCCCGTCTGCGGGGGTGGGCTGAGGTGGTGCACCGCTTCTACTACGGCTGGGTGATAGTGGGAGTGGCCTCCCTGGCCTTGTTCGCTGCTGCCGCTACCGCCCCGCCGGTGTTCACCCTGTTCATCATACCCATGGGTGCCGAGATGGGCTGGAGCCGCACCCTCATGGCGGGGGCGGTGTCCGTGGGTACCCTGGCCACGGTGCCTGTGCTACCACTGGTGGGCCGGTGGTTGGACCGTTACGGTGCCCGCCGGGTGATAGCTGTGGGTGGCCTGGGTCTGGGTGGGGCGCTAATCAGCCTGGCCTATGTGAGGGGGGTGTGGGGCTTCTACATCGTCTACGGCATCAGCCGCATGCTGGCCCAGGGGGTGCTCCGCATCGCCAGCACTACCGCCGTCTCCAACTGGTTCATCCGCAAGCGGGGCCGTGCCCAGGCCGTTATCAATGTGGGCCGGGCGGTGGGGGCCTCGGTTTTGCCCCTGGTGGCCTTCTTTGTCATGCGCACCTATGGGTGGCGGGCTTCGTGGCTGGTTATCGGCGTCATAGTAATACTCATCCTGGTGGTGCCCGCCGCCGTCTTCCTCAAAAGGCGCCCCGAGGACATCGGCCTGCGGCCCGATGGACTTCCCTCCGAAGATGACTCCCTCCTGGGGGCAGCCCCCACACACTTTTGGGGGGCCCGGCCCGAGCCGGAGTGGACCCTGCGCGAGGCGTTGCGCACCCCTGCCCTGTGGCTGATTACCGGGGCCATCTCCATCCGGGGGGTGGCCGCGCCCGGGGTTGCCGTCCATCTTATGCCCTTCCTCCTGGACCGGGGACTGGAACCTGGTGTTTCCGCCGCCGTGGTAAGCTTGGGTGCCGCCTCCCTGGCCGCCGGGGGTTTAATATGGGGACTGCTGGCGGAGAGGGCCAGGGTGGGCTATCTGCTGGCGGCTGTAAGCGCTTCCTCGGCGGTCGCCATAGCGATGCTGCTGCTTACCCACAGCGCTCCCCTGGCCTTCGCCTATGCTGTGATGAGCGGGGTGGCCCTGGGGGGCACCTTCACCCTGGAGGTGATAATCTGGGCCGATTACTTCGGGCGCAGGTCCCTGGGCACCATACAGGGGTTCACCATGCCCTTTGTATATGTTGGAACGGCCCTGGGGCCGCTGGTGGCCGGGCTGGCCTACGACCTGGCCGGGAACTACCAGGTGGTCTTCAGTACCTTCATCGCGGGCTATTTTGTGGCCGCCGCCATGCTGCTGGCGGCCAAGCCGCCCCGGAAGACCGTTCCGGGCGTGCCTTCCAGGCCCTGAGCGTGCTTGACGGGCGGGTTCAATGGGTTTAAATATAGGGCAAGAGTTTACATTATGAGTCAACTGTGGCGCCTGGTGTTGCTGGGGGCGTTCCTGGCACTGTCTCTGGCGATGCCGCTGCTAACCTATGCCGCCACCGGGGTGGATGGCGACTTCTCCCTCCAGGTGAAGGTGAACGGCGATGATATCTCGGAGCTGGAGACCATCGTCATTCACCCCGACCGGGAGCTGACCGTTGAGCTTCACATCTCCGGGGTCAATAGGGAGGTAACGCTGCGGAAGGTGTCGGCTGCGATAGCCTTTGCCGGGAGAACGGTCATCACCTTGAGCCGGGACCTGGGCGACTTCCGAATAGGGGCAGGAGAGGAGTACAGGGAGAGCATAACTATAGACCCCAGAGAGGCGCTCAGCCTGGGCAACCTGACCCTGGTTACCGGTATATACCGTGCCCAGGTCAAGCTGGACTACGCTGTCGGCGGCCGGGCGAAGACATGGGGCGAAGCGAAGAATATCAAAGTTCCTGGGAACCCGCTGACCACGCCGGTGGGGGCGGTGGCAGCCATGGTGAGCGCCGGCGCCGCGGCTGCCATTCTGCTGCTGGTAAGGTCGCTGGCCGGCGCTGGCTTAATAGCGGGCACCACCCTGCCGGGGGCTACACCGTTGACGCCGTCCCGCGCTTTGCATGAGCTGGCCCTGGAGCGGCTGGAACCCGCTGCCAGGGGCAGGGTGGTGGGGGGCATGGTCAAGGGGGCCAGGGGGTTGGCTGTCAAGGAGAGCTGTCCCATTTGCGGCACCCGCATCAGGCGTGGTCGCTGCTATACTTGCGGGAAATCGGTCAAAGAGGTGCGCAGAGAATACGCCGAGAAGGTGAGCGCGTTGGCCTTTCAGGGGGCCGAGTTGCTGGCCAGTGGCGGGGTAAACACCCTGGACGCCCTCAGCTCCAAGCTGGGCATCGATGCCCGGCTGGGCACCGATGTGGTCGCCGTGCTGAGGAGCGCCAGACTTGTCAAGGTAACGGGCATCGCCCGCAAGGTCATGGGCAAGGCCGTTATGGCCGGAATCGGCAGCGGCCTCTCCGCTGTGCTCTGGATTACGGTGGGCGGCCTGGCCGTCCTCAGTACGACGGCGCTGGTGGCGATACTGGTGGCATCGCTGGTGGTACCGGTAGCCATAGCCCGAGGCCTGCAGATGAAGGCGAGGCGTGCGCTGAAGAAGCTGGCGTAGCCCCCCGGAATAATCTAACTGGATGGGAGGGTGGGAAGAAGGAAGTTCCCATACGACCTCCAGGCCTTCACTTTACAACGGCCAGCATTTGTTTTACTTTGGGGACTGAGTTGCCGAAATGATGAGGGAGGTACCTTATGCCGATGCCCCTGGACGGGATACGCGTGGTGGACTGGACCATCTTCCAGCAGGGACCGGTGGCCAGCTCCATGCTGGGAGACCTGGGGGCGGAGGTTATCAAGATTGAGGAGCTGGGCACGGGGGACCCGGCCCGGGGCCTGGCCGGGGTGGCCGGGCTCAACGCCGGTCTCCCCGGTGGCAGGACCTACTATTTTGAAGTCCACAACCGCAACAAGAAGAGCCTCGCCCTGGACCTGAAAAAGCCCCGGTCCCGGGAGCTGATATACCGCCTGGTGGAGAAGTCCGATGTCTTTGTGCAGAACTTCCGCCAGGGGGTGGCGGAGCGGTTGGGGCTGGACTACGATACCCTGGTCAAGCGCAACCCCAAGCTCATCTACGCCAGTGCCACCGGCTATGGCCAGGAGGGCCCGGAGAGCCACCGCCCCTCCCTGGACCCCGTGGGCCTGGCCCGCACCGGGTTCATGGAGCTCTTCGGTTCCCTGGACTCCGAGGAGCCCCAGTACCCCCAGGGCGGCATAGCCGACCAGATGGGGGCCATCATGCTGGCCTATGGCGTGATGGGCGCCCTGGTGGCCCGGGAGCGGCTGGGCATAGGCCAGAAGGTGGACTGCTCCCATATGAGCAGCATGATGTGGCTGCAGTCCCTCTACATACACGCCTATTTGTTGTTGGGCAGGAAGCTACCCCGCTTCCGGCACCACAAGTCGGCCAACCCCCTGATGAACTTCTACCGCTGCAAGGACGGCAAGTGGCTGTTCCTCTCCCTGATGCAGGCGGACCGACACTGGCACAATTTCTGCCAGGCCCTGGGCCGCCCCGACATGGAGACCGACTCCCGCTTCAGCGACTCGAACAGGCGCAAGGACAACCGGGAGGAGCTCGTCTCCGTCCTGGACGGGGTATTCGCCACCCGCACCTGTCAGGAGTGGGTATCCATCCTCCAGGACTTCCGGGACTTTGTCTACGAGCCGGTGAACTCGGTTACGGACCTGCCCGACGACCCCCAGGTGGTGGCCAACAACTACATCGTGGACTTCCCCCACCCCACCCTGGGCGACATCAAGATGGTAAATGTGCCTGTTACCTACAGCGAGACCCCGGGAGGCATCCGGCTGCCGGCACCCGAGTGCGGCCAGCACACCGAGGAGGTGCTCACCGAAATCTGCGGCTACTCTTGGGAGGATGTCGCCGAACTCAGAGAGGCGGAGGTCATATAGGGCAGCAGGGAGGTAGCCATGCGCATAGTCCTCACCGGCCAGGCCGCTTTTGCAGGCCAGGTGCTGGAGGCCCTCCTGAAGCGGGGGGATGAGGTGGTGGGCGTGTTCACCAGCCCCCAGCCGGGACCCGCCGGACCTCTTAAAGAGGCCGCCGAGAAAGCGGGTGTGCCCCTGTTCCAGCCCGGCCGCATGCGGGACCCCGGCGTCTACGACCAGTTCTGTAGTCTGAACGCCGACCTGGGGGTGATGGCCTTCGTCACCGATATCGTCCCCGGCAACATACTGCGCTGCCCCCGGCTGGGCACCATCCAGTACCACCCCTCCCTGCTCCCCAGGCACCGGGGGGCCAGCGCCATGCACTGGGCCGTCATCAACGGGGAGGCTCGCACCGGCCTCACCATCTTCTGGGCCGACGAGGGCATTGACACCGGCCCCGTCTTGCTCCAGAAGGAGGCTGACATCAGCCCCGACGATACCATGGGCTCGCTGTACTTCAACAAGCTCTTCCCCCTGGGGGTGGAGGCCATGGTGGAGGCGGTGGGGTTGGTGGAGGGGAGCAAGGCCCCCGCCCTCCCCCAGGACCACTCCCAGGCCACCTACGAGCCCCCCTGCGGCGAGGAGCATGCCCGGGTGGACTGGTCCCGCCCCCTGAGCCAGGTGTACAATCTCATCCGGGGCACCAATCCCCAGCCGGGGGCCACCACCTCCCTCCGGGGGCAGAAGCTCAAGCTGTTTGATGCCGTCAGCCAGCCGGGAGGCTCCGCCAGGGACTGCCCTGGGGAGGTGACTGTGGTGACCGAAGACGGCTTTAGCGTCACCTGCCCCGGCGGGGCGGTGCTGGTGAAGCGGGTACAGCCCGCCGGCTCGGCCAAGGTGGCCGCCGGTCAGTGGGCCCGGGAAGCGGGCCTTAGAGCGGGGGAGCGGCTGGAGTAGCCACAGACCATACATAGCTGATACATAGCTGCCATATATAAAGGAGGCAACATGCCGGAGGAGACCGTTAACTGTGCCCAGGTGATGGCCCGGGTAATGCGTGAGGAGGGTGTGGAGCACCTCTTTGGGGTGGGTGGGGGGAGCATCTTCCCCATGATGATGGCTGCCTCGGAGGTGGGCATCCAGATAGTCCACATGAGGCACGAGCAGGCGGCCTCCTTCGCCGCCGATGCCTATGCCCGGGCGGGACGGCGGCCGGGGGTGTGCTTCCTCTTCGGCGGCCCCGGCTTCGCCAACGCCTCCAACGGCATTGCGCAGGCCTACTACTCCAAGAGCCCCGTCATTGCCCTGGTGGGCCAGCACGCCACTCTCACCGACTTCCGGGGGGCCTCCGCCGCCTCGTGGGCCTCCGAGGACTGCAGCCGGTTCACCCGGTGGAGCGTCCGGGTGGTGGATGACCGCATCGCCGCCTACCTCACCAAGCGGGCCTTCTCCGAGGCCACCGCCTACCCGCCGGGGCCGGTGGTGATGGATATACCGGAGAATGTGCAGATACGGCGGCGAAGGCCCCAGGAGCAGAGGAGCTATATGCCCGGCTTCCTCTCCGGCCCCATGGTGGGCGGTGGCGGCGACCCCGATGCCTGCGCCCAGGCGGTGGAGATGCTGCTAAAGGCGCAGCGGCCGGCCATCGTGGCCGGGGAGCAGGCCTACTGGGAGGACGCCGCCCCGGAGCTGCGGGAGCTGGCCGAGGCCCTCAATGTGCCCGTCATCACCCGGCGCCTGTCCCGGGGGGCGGTGCCGGAGGACCATCCCCTGGCCTTTGCCGGACGGGTGCGGGGCCAGGTGCTGCGCAATACGGATGTGGTGCTGCTGGTGGGCCTCAACCTGGGCTACCTGGAGGACTTTGGCCGCTGGGGCGGCAACACCCGCTTTATCCAGGTGCACTCCACCAGCCGGGAGGTGGAGCCGGTGGTGCCCACGGAGATGGCCATGCTGGGCAACTCCAAGAAAATCCTGCGCCAGATGGTGGAGGCCGCTCACCGGCTGAAGGAAGTGCCCTCCCGCCAGGAGTGGCTGGAGCAGGTTGACGGCCTCAAAAAGGCCGAGGACCACAGGCTGGCCGAGGCTTCCCAGAAGGTGCGCTCCCGCCGCCCCATCCACCCTGCCTACCTGGCCCAGGCCGTCCTGGAGGTGCTGGACGATGGTGCTACTACCATCTTTGATGCCTATACCGGCAGCGCTTTCCTCAGCGAGCGGGTGCGCTCCAAGCTACCCGGCACGGTGCTGGACACCGGGGAGTGGATAACCGTGGGCCACGGCGTGGGCATGGGCATAGGCGCCCAGCTGGCCCGGCCCGGCAAGCAGGTGTTCGTCATGATGGGCGACGGCGGCATGGGCATCGGCGGCTTTGATGTGGAGACCGCCGTGCGCTGCAAGCTGCCCGTGGTCTATATGGTCAACAACAACTCCGCCTGGCTCTCCCGGGAGATTGACTACTTCATCGGCGACCAGTTCATTCTCCCTGGCGGCCAAAAGGGCAACCCGTCCATGATTACCCCTACGCGGTACGACCAGCTATACGCCGCCATGGGCTGTCACACGGAGAGGGTGGAGGAGCCGGAGGATATCAAGGCCGCCCTGAGCCGCTGCCTGGAGTCGGGGAAGACCTCGGTGCTGGATGTGGTGGTGGACCGGGAGGTGGACCATCCCATGGTGCTGCGGGGTGGGCCGGGGCACCGCTGGGTGGGGCCGGAGCACATGCCGGAGAAGGGCCGCCGCCTGGCCTTCCCCGAGCTGTACCCCAAGACCGAAGAGTAAGGCCAGAAGACAGTGTGACACCCCGCCGGAGAAGAAGAAACTGGGCGAGCGAGAGGGAGGAGCTGGGGGGCGAAGCCCCCCGGATATCATTCTCGGGCGGGTGGGCGGGAAAGAATATGGTGGCTAAAACGACCTCGGAGGCGGCGGCTTTTCTTTACCCTTCCCGTAGGCTATACTTTGCTTTAAGCCCGTAAGAGTAGAAAGGGCACCCGCAGACAGACAAGGAGGATAACCGTGGTTTCAGAAACCATCCAGTCTAGCACCGTGTATTTCGCCAGGCCCGGCCGGGACAACACCGAGGACGCCCTGCAGCTGGCCAAGAAGCGGGCCGATGAGCTGGGCATCAAGACTATAATTGTGGCCACCACCGGGGGCGATAGCGGCGCCCGGGCCTCCGAGGTCTTCCGGGGCTACAAGCTCATCGCCGTCACCCACGCCCACGGCTTCAAGGAGCCCGATACCCAGGAGGTCACCGCGGAGAACCGCACCGCCATGGAGCAGCGGGGGGCCATCATCCATACCTCCACCCACATCTTCGGCGGGGTCGGTCGAGCGCTGCGCAAGCACTACAACACCTACATGCTGGACGATATCCTGGCCCTGTGTTTGAGGCTTTTGGGTGAGGGCATGAAGGTGGTGTGCGAGATGGCTGCTATGTGTGCCGATGCCGGCCTGGTGCGCACCGACGAGGAGGTGGTGGTCATCGCCGGGACCGGGCGGGGGGCGGATACGGCGGTGGTGCTTCAGCCGGCCAACACCACCGACTTCTTCAAGATGCGGGTAAAGGAAATCATCTGTAAGCCCCGTCTGTAATGCCATGCCCCAAGCAATCCATTTCTATGCCCCCGGGCTGAAGCGATACCAGACGGCGGAGTTCCGCCAGCGCACCCCGGCCGCCTTCACTGCTGTCTCCGTCACCGGGGAGCAGTGTGCCCTGAACTGTGACCACTGCCAGGGCCAGCTCCTGCATCACATGAGGCCGCTGCGTCATGGGGAGTCCCTGTTTGCCTTGTGCGAGGTGCTGGCCCGTCAAGGGGCACAGGGGGTGCTGGTCAGCGGCGGTGCCGGCCCCGGGGGAGATGTGCCCCTCACCCCCCTGGCCGGGGAACTGGCCCGCATAAAGGCGGAGCTGGGGCTGCGGGTGCTGGTGCACACCGGCCTGGTGGACGAAGCCCAGGCGCGAGCACTGGCCCAGGCCGGGGTGGACGGCGCCCTGCTTGACATAATCGGTTCCTCCGAGACCATCTCACAGGTGTACCACCTCGGGGCCGGGGTGGAGGACTACCGGCGCTCCCTGGCGCTGCTGGCGGAGCACGGCGTGCCCTCCATGCCCCATATCGTGCTGGGGCTGCACTACGGCCGCTGGCTGGGAGAGGAGGCCGCCCTGGAGATGGTGTCCGCCTTCCCGGTGGCCGCCCTGGTGCTGGTGGTGCTCACCCCACTGGATGGCACCCCTATGGATGAGGTGGCGCCGCCTTCAGTGGCGGAGATAGGGGCCTTCTTCCGCCGGGCACGGGCCGCCTTGCCCACCACCCCCGTGCTGCTGGGCTGTACCCGGCCTATGGGTGAGGTGAAGGTGGCCATAGACCGGGCGGCGGTGGACGCCGGGCTGGACGGCATCGCCTACCCCGCCCGGGGCATCGTGCGCTACGCCCGGCGGCGCGGGCTTCAGCCCGTGTTCAGTGAGGCCTGCTGTGCGATGCTTCCGGTGGACGGGCAGGGGGGGAGGGGATGACAGGCCCGCCCTGGCGCTACATAGCCGATGACGATGCCTCAGCCACCTCCGGACTGGCCGCCGACGAGTGGCTGATGACGGCCTACCATGGGTCTTTAGGGGGGCCTCCTGGGGGGCCAGACAAGCCACCCCCCACCCTGCGCCTCTATACCTACCGTCCCCACTGTGTCCTGGTGGGCCGCTTCCAGAATGTGGAGGCGGAGGTGCGCCTTGAGGAGTGTGAGCGGCGGGGTATCGCCATCAACCGCCGCCCCACGGGCGGCGGCACCATCATGATGGGCACCGGCCAGTTGGGTGTGGCCGTGGTAACCTCCCTGGACTACCCCGGCAGCCCAACCGGCCCCCGGGAGGCCATCCACACCTACGCTCAGGGCATCGTGGCCGGGCTGGAGGGCCTGGGCATTCGGGCCGCCTGCCGGGGCAAGAACGACCTGGAGGTGGGCGGCCGCAAAATCGCCGGGCTGGGGGTGTATGTGGACGAGGAGCGGGCATTGCTGTTCCACTGCAGCCTGCTGGTCGAGCTGGACCTCTCCCTGATGCTCAGCCTGCTCAACATCCCGTTGGAGAAGCTTTCGGACAGGGCCGTTGCCACCCTGGGTGCTCGACTGACCACCGTCTCTCAGGAGCTGGGGCATCCGGTGAGCACGGACTGGCTGCGAGAGCGCATAGTTGAGGGATTTGAGCGGGCCTTCGGCGTATCCCTGGATCCCCGGGGCTTTGAGCCCGGGGAGGTGGAGGGGATAGCCCGGCTGGAGCAGGAAAAGTATCTCACCCCGGAGTGGGTGTACCAGCGCCAGCCCCCCCAAGATACTGCGGGCAGCGCCCGGCGCAAGACGGGGGCCGGGATGCTCTCGGTGCACCTGTCCCTGGCCGGGGAGGTCATCAAGGGCCTGGTCATCAGCGGCGACTTCTTCCCCTCCTCGGCGTCCGTCAACCGGCTGGAGGCCCGGCTGCGCTGGTCGGCAGCGGAGCGGGGGGCTGTGGAGACAGTGGTAAAGGAGGAGCTGAGGGATGGGGACGGCATCTTGGGCTTGGGGGCCGAGGAGCTCAGCGACCTTATCCTGGAGGCGGCGGCCAACGCCCGCACCCAGGGGGCCTGCTTCCTGCGCCCCCGCCCCGGTGAAAGGGGTGAGGGTGTCCCTGCCTGAAAGCCCGGAGCATCTCCAGACCAGCCTGGCCGCCGCCATGACCCTGGGCCTCCGGCCCGGTCGCTTCTACCGCGATGTGCGGCTGCCATGCATTAACCTGCTCCTCAGCTACCCCGATGGCTGCCGGGCCAACTGCACCTTCTGCGGCCTGGCCCGCTGCCGCCCCGGGGAGACGGCGGGGAAGTCCTTTATCCGGGTGGAGTGGCCGCTGCTGCCCACTGAGATGTTGTTGGAGCGCATCGCCAGCCGGCAGGACGGCCTCAGCCGGGTGTGCCTGTCCATGGTCACCCACCCCCGGGCCTATCGGGACATGGTGGTCCTCAGCCGCCGCATCACCGCCGCCACCGGCCTGCCCCTCTCCGCCCTTATCACCCCCACCCTCATCCCCCCTGGCGGCT
>JAZGBK010000005.1:0-2201 GCA_036476365.1 Dehalococcoidia bacterium | reverse complement strand
GCCCCACCCCCAGGGCCACCCGCCACCGGGCACCGGCCAGCCTCACCAGGTTGAAGGCCAGGCTGAAGGCCCCCAGGGCGGTGAGGGCGAAGAAGAGCGCCAGGGCCAGGTTGTAGCCCACCGCCGGGGCCAGGCCGGACAGGCGCAGGGGCAGGGAGGCGGCCACGAAGCCAAAGTAGTAGTAGTTCACGGGGTTGCCGCTGAGCCAGGGGTCGGCGGGAGGGAAGAAGCGGTTGCGCAAGACGGCGTTGAGCAGCCCTATATCCATGGGCTTCTCGGCGCCGGCGATGTCCGGGTTATAGGCCCGCACCGCCGCCCACAGTAGGAAGGCGGCCACAAAGAGGAGCTCAGTGGCCAGCACCAGCCCCCGCTGCTCCCGGAAGAAGGCCGCTATCTCCCCCCACCACCGCCACACTATCAGCAGCCCGGCAACCATCAGCAACCCCCACAGCAGCAGGAGGCCGCCACCGGTGTTAGGCAGCAAGTGCAGGCTGGCCCCCAGCCACAGCAGGAAGGCGGGCAGCAGCAGACCCAGCGACTTGGCCAGGGGGTAGCCGCGGTCGGGGAGGCGGCGGAACACCAGGAGGCTCAGGGGGAGGGAAGGCAGGAACAGGAGCTGTGCCCAGAGGTACCACTGGGCTATGGCGAGCAAAGGGCCTCCACGAAGGCATCGGGGTCAAAGGGAGCCATATCCTCCAGCCCCTCCCCGGTGCCGATGTAGAGGATGGGCAGCCCCAGCTCCCGGACGATGGCCAGCACGATGCCCCCCTTGGCGGTGCCGTCCAGCTTGGCCAGAAAGACCCCATTCACCCCCACCATCTGGGTGAAGTGGCGGGCCTGCGTCAGCCCGTTCTGACCGGTGGTGGCATCCAGCACCAGCAGCACCTGATGGGGCGCACCGGGGACGATGCGGGAGGCCACCCGGCCTATCTTCTTGAGCTCCTCCATGAGGTTGTGCTTGGTATGGAGGCGTCCGGCAGTGTCCACCAGTACGGTATCGGCGCCCCGGCTCAGGGCGGCCTGGATGGCATCGTAGGCCACCGCCCCGGGGTCGGCCCCCGGCCCCTGGCTGATGACCTCGGCCCCGGCCCGCTGCCCCCACTCCCGGAGCTGGTCTATGGCCGCAGCCCGGAAGGTATCGGCGGCGGCCAGCACCACCCGCTTCCCCTCCCCCCTGAGCCGGTGGGCCAGCTTGGCGATGCTGGTGGTCTTGCCAGACCCGTTGACCCCCACCACCAGGACTACCTGAGGGGAGGCAGGGGAGAGTGGAGGGGCCCCGTCCGTGCGCAGCAGGCGGACCATCTCCTCCTGGAGCACCGCCATCGGCTCCGCCTTCTCCTCCCCGAGGCGCTCCCGCACCCGCCCCAGCAGCTCCTGGGTGGTGGCCAGGCCCACATCGGCCATGATGAGCAGCTCCTCCAGCTCCTCCCAGGCGGCCTCGTCCACCTGAGGGCGGCCCAAGAGCTGGCGCAACCGGCCGAAGAAGGAGCGGCGGCTGGGGGCCACCGCCTGGCGCGTCTTAGATAGAGGGTCAGGGGCAGTGCTCATGTAACGGGTGAAGGGCGGCGGGCCTCCTCCCGGCTGAGGAAGTTGCGCAGGAGCTGGTGACCCACCGGGGTGAGCACAGACTCCGGGTGGAACTGCACCCCCTCCACCACCACCTCCCGGTGGCGCAGCCCCATCACCTCCCCGGCATCCGTCCAGGCGGAGACCTCAACCTCGGCGGAGAGGCCGTCCCTATAGACCACCAGGGAGTGGTAGCGACCTCCCTCTATGGGGTCGGGCAGCCCCTCAAAGATGGTGCGGCCGTCGTGGTGAATGGGAGAGGTCTTTCCGTGCACCGGTAAGTCAGCCCGGGCCACCCGGCCGCCGAAGACATGGCCGATGCACTGGTGGCCCAGACACACCCCCAGGAGCGGGATGAGCCCGGCGAAGTGGCTTACCACATCGTTGGAGATACCCGCCTCCAGGGGGGTGCACGGGCCGGGGGAGATGATGATGTGGCTGGGGGCCAGGGCCTCCATCTCCTTCAGGGTGATGGCGTCGTTGCGGAACACCTGGGGATCCCACCCCAGCTCCCCCACGTATTGGGCCAGGTTATACACAAAGGAATCGTAGTTATCAACTATGAGGACCATGTATCAAAACCGCCTATAGCACTCAGTCACTCTATTATACGATTTCTCCCGCACTCTGAGCAG
>JAZGBK010000049.1:0-5076 GCA_036476365.1 Dehalococcoidia bacterium | reverse complement strand
GGGCCAGACCGGCCTCTCGGTGGCCTTTGACCTCCCCACCCAGATAGGCTACGACTCCGACGACCCCGCCGCCGAGGGCGAGGTGGGCAAGGTGGGCGTCCCCATCAGCTCCATCGAGGACATGGAGACCCTGCTCCGGGACCTCCCCCTGGACAAGGTGTCCACCTCCATGACCATCAACGCCACCGCCCCCATCCTGCTGGCCATGTACATCGCCGTGGCCCGGAGGCAGGGTGTGGAGATGAAGGGGCTGGAGGGCACCGTGCAGAACGATGTCCTCAAGGAGTACATCGCCCGGGGCACCCACATCTTCCCCCCCCGGCCCTCCATGCGCCTGACCACGGACATCTTCGCCTACTGCAGCCAGGAGGTGCCCCGGTGGAACACCATCAGCATCAGCGGCTACCACATCCGGGAGGCGGGCTCCACCGCCACCCAGGAGGTAGCCTTCACCCTGGGCAACGCCATCGCCTATGTGCAGGGGGCCATTGACCGGGGGCTGGATGTGGACAGCTTCGCGGGGCGGCTCTCCTTCTTCTTCGCCTGCCACAACAACTTCATTGAGGAGATAGCCAAGTTCCGGGTGGCCCGGCGCATGTGGGCCAAAATCATGCGGGAGCGTTTCGGCGCCAAGGACCCCCGCTCGTGGACGCTGCGCTTCCACACCCAGACCGGCGGTGTCACCCTCACCGCCCAGCAGCCCTTGAACAATGTAGTGCGCACCACCATCCAGGCCCTGGCCGCCGTGCTGGGGGGCACCCAGTCGCTGCACACCAACTCCTGGGACGAGGCATACGCGCCACCCAGCGAGGAGGCGGTGACCATCGCCCTGAGAACACAGCAGGTAATAGCCCACGAGAGCGGGGTGGCCGACGCGGCCGACCCCCTGGGTGGCTCCTACTTGCTGGAGCACCTCACCAACACCATTGAGCGGGAGGCCTTCGCCTACATTGACAAGATTGACTCCCTGGGGGGCGCTGTGGCCGCCATTGAGCAGGGCTTCCCCCAGAGGGAGCTACAGGACTCGTCCTATACGCACCAGCAGGAGGTAGAAGCGGAGAAGCGGGTGGTGGTGGGCGTCAACCGCTTCGTCTCCCCCCAGCCCCCCATCACCGGCCTGCTGCGCATGGACCCGGAGAAGTCCCGCACCCAGATACAGCGCCTACAGGAGTTCAAGAAACACCGCCACGGGGCCGCCGTAGCCGGTTCCCTGGGCCAGATAGAGTCCCATGCCCGCTCCGATGAGAACCTCATGCCCACCCTGGTGGAGGCGGTGGAGGCCGGGGCCACCCTGGGCGAAATCTGCGGCGTGCTGCGCCAGGTGTTCGGCACCCAGAAGGAATTCCTGGTCTTTTAAGGGGGAGATATGGCCAGAAGCAAGCAGCAGTGGGAGGAGGAGTGCCTGAAGCCCGCCCTCAAGCGGCCGCTACGACAGGACTCTTTCGCCACCCCCTCCGGTATCCCGGTGGACACCGTCTATACCCCGGAGGATGCCGGCGACGGCTACGATGACACCCTGGGCTACCCCGGCGAGTACCCCTTCACCCGCGGCATCCAGCCCACCATGTACCGCGGCCGCCTGTGGACCATGCGCCAGTACTCCGGCTACGCCTCCGCCGAGGAGTCCAACCGCCGCAACCAGTACCTGCTGGAGCAGGGCCAGACCGGCCTCTCGGTGGCCTTTGACCTCCCCACCCAGATAGGCTACGACTCCGACGACCCCGCCGCCGAGGGCGAGGTGGGCAAGGTGGGCGTGCCTGTTGACACCCTGGATGACATGGAGACCCTGTTCCGAGGCATCCCCCTGGACAAGGTGTCCACCTCCATGACCATCAACGCCGCCGCCCCCATCCTGCTGGCCATGTACATCGCCGTGGCCAAGAGGCAGGGTGCGGAGGTCAAGGGGCTGGAGGGCACCGTGCAGAACGATGTCCTCAAGGAGTACATCGCCCGGGGCACCTACATCTTTCCCCCCGGCCCCTCCCTGAAGCTGGCCACGGACATCGCCGAGTACTGTAGCCAGAACCTGCCCCGGTGGAACTTCATCAGCATCGGCGGCTACCACATCCGGGAGGCGGGCTCCACCGCCATCCAGGAGGTGGCCTTCGCCCTGAGCAACGCCATCGCCTATGTGCAGGCGGCGGTGGACCGGGGGCTGGATGTGGACAGCTTCGCCCCCCGCATCTCGTGGATTTTTCAGATAGACAGCAACTTCCTTGAGGAGGTAGCCAAGCTGCGGGCGCTGCGGCGCATGTGGGCCAAAATCATACGGCACCGCTTCGGCGCTAATGACCCTCGCTCCTGGATGCTGCGCACCCATGTCCAGACCGGGGGCTCCACCCTCACCGCCCAGCAGCCCATGAACAACATCATCCGGGCCACCATCCAGACCCTGGCCGCCGTGCTGAGCGGGGTACAGTCCATGGCTGTCTCCTGCTACGACGAGGCCCTGTCCCTGCCCTGTGAGGAGTCGGAGCAGCTCTCCCTGCGCACCCAGCAGATTATCGCCCACGAGAGCGGGGTGGCCGATGTGGCCGACCCCCTGGGCGGCTCCTACTTCGTGGAGCACCTCACCAACACCATTGAGCGGGAGACCTTCGCCTATATTGACAAGATAGAGGCCATGGGCGGTGCCGTGGCCGCCATTGAGCAGGGTTTCATGCAGAAGGAGATACAGGAATCGGCCTACAAGCGCATGCAGGAGACGGAGTCAGGGGAGAGGGTGCTGGTAGGCGTCAACTGCTTCGTCTCCCCCTACCCCAAGATTACCGGACTGCTCAGGATAGACCCTCAGGAGGCCCGCAACCAGGTCCAGCGCCTCCAGGAGTTCAAGAAGCGCCGCAGCGGGGCCGCCGTGGCGGCCTCCCTGGAGAAGGTGGAGGGGACGGCCCGCTCCGGGGAGAACCTCATGCCCGTCCTGGTGGAGGCGGCGGAGGCCGGGGCCACCGTAGGCGAGACCTGCAGCGTGCTACGCCAGGTGTTCGGCACCCAGCGGGAGTTTTTGGTCTATTAGTAAGGAGAAGGGATGGACTTTTCTCTCAGTGAAGAGCACCAGATGTTTCAGACCCTGGTGCGCGACTTCGCCACCAGGGAGATAGAGCCCAACGCCGCCCGCATCGACGAGGAGGAGGAGTTCCCCGCCGAGAATGTGCGCAAGATGGCGGAGATGGGGCTCTTCGGTCTCACCATTGACGAGAAATACGGCGGCAGCGGCGGCGATGCCATCCAGCTTGCCATCGCCACCGAGGAGATAGCCCGGGCCTGCGCCGCCACCAGCACCGTGTACCTGGCCAGCCTCTCCCTGGGCTGCCACCCCATCTACAACCATAGCTCCGAGGAGCAGAAGATGCGCTTCATGCCCCCCCTGGCCCGGGGGCAGAAGCTGGCCGCCTTCGCCCTCACCGAAAGCGCCGCCGGCAGCGATGTCGCCGCCATCCAGACCCTGGCCCAACGCCAGGACAACGGCTATGTCCTTAATGGGGGCAAGATTTTCATCAGCAATGGGGCCGAGGCGGACAACATCGTGGTCTTCGCCACCGTGGACCGCTCCCTGGCCCACAAGGGCATAACCGCCTTCGTGGTGGAAAAGGAAGCACCGGGCTTCTCGGTAGCCAAGAAGGAGAAGAAGCTGGGCATCCGGGGCTCCTCCACCGCCGAGCTGGTGTTTGACAACTGCTTCGTGCCCGAAGACCAGGTGCTGGAGGGGGAGGGCAAGGGATTCCGCATCGCCATGGATGCCATAGACGCCAGCCGGGTCTCCGTGGCCGGCCAGGCGGTGGGCATCGCCCGGGCCTGCCTGGAGGCCTCGCTGCGCTACGCCAAGGAGCGCAAGCAGTTCGGCCAGGCCATCGTGGAGTTCCAGGCCTTGCAGTGGATGCTGGCCGATATGGCCACCGGCATAGACGCCGCCCGCCTGCTCACATTCCGCGCCGCCTACCTCAAGGAGCAGAAGCTGCCCTACCTCAAGGAAGTAGCCATGGCCAAGGTCTTCGCCAGCGAGGTGGCCATGCAATCGGCCATCAAGGCCGTCCAGATACACGGCGGCTACGGCTACCTCAAGGACTACCCCGTGGAACGCTACATGCGGGACGCCAAGATAACCGAAATCTATGAAGGCACCTCGGAGATGCAGCGGATGACTATCATCCGCCAGCTCCTCCGGGAGGGCTAAAGGAGGCACATGCTCAAGGACATACATCATGTGGCGCTGGTGGTGAGGAGCATTGAGGAATCGCTGCCCTTCTTTGAGAAGGCCTTGGGCCTGAAGGGGGGCGAGGTGGTAACGATGGCCGAGCAGGGGGTCAAGGCCGTCCTGCTGCCCATGGGCCAGAGCGAGATTGAGCTCATCGAGCCTATAGACCCCAACAGCGGGGTGGGCAAGTTCCTGGAGAGCCGGGGTGAGGGCATCCACCACATCTGCTTAGAGGTGGACGATGTGGACAGGGAACTGGTAGAGCTCGCCGAGCGCGGGGTGCAGGCCATAGACAAGCAGGGGCGCAAGGGCCTGGCGGGCAAGGTGGCCTTCCTGCACCCCAAGTCCACCAGGGGCGTGCTCATAGAGCTGGCCCAGAAACTGCACTGAAGTCAGGAGGCGGAGTTGTCGGACCACGAAGAACACATCAGGGTGCTGGTAGCCAAGCCCGGCCTGGACGGGCACGACCGGGGGGCCAAGGTGGTGGCCCGTGCCCTGAGGGACGCCGGCATGGAGGTCATCTACACCGGCATCCGCCAGACCCCGGAGATGATAGTGGAGGCCGCCGTCCAGGAGGATGTGGATGTAGTGGGGCTGTCCATCCTCTCCGGCGCCCACATGGAGCTCTTCCCCCGGGTGATAGAGGGGCTGAAGAAGCGAGGGGTGGGGGGAGTGCTGGTGCTGGCCGGGGGCATCATCCCCGAAGAAGACACCCCGGCGCTAAAGAAAATGGGCGTCAAAGGCGTCTTCGGCCCCGGCACCTCCACCAAAGACATAGTGGACTTCATCCAGAAGGAGCTGGGCAAACCCTCGGGGCAGTAGTCCCACCTGCGCGGTTCATCATAGGCCCAGGCCGAGAGCCCAGTGTTTGGTCGTGTTAGTTC
>JAZGBK010000048.1:0-2713 GCA_036476365.1 Dehalococcoidia bacterium | reverse complement strand
AAAACATCCGCATCCGTGGGGCCCGCCAGGTGAGCATAATCGGCAACCACATATTTGACGCCGGGACGGGGGTGGGGTCAGTGGATAACATCCTGCTGGACGATGACCCCACCCAGGGCCGGGCCACCGAGGACGTGCTCATCGCCGACAACCTGATTGGCAACCGAGGCCATGCCACCAGCCGCTACGGCATAGCCATCCAGGGCTCCTCCCGGGTCACCCTGGGCACCAACCGTTTCGTGGAGGCCGGTGGCCCGCTCCGGGGTAATCTATGGCTTGGCGAAAGGGCCAGGGTGAGCCGCAACTCCGGCACCGCCACCATTGGCCCCGGGGCCACCCGGGTAACGGTGAGGCACCAACTCCTGTCCACACCCACCGCTGCTGACATAGCGGTATGGCCCACCAACGACCTGGGCCAGGCCACCAGGTTCTGGACGGGGATCTGGACCCCTACACACTTCACCATCTTCGTGGACGCCGACCCCGGCCCGGCCACCGCTACCTTCGCCTGGAAGGGACAGGTGGAATAGCTCAAGGGGGAATCAGGAACGCAGGAACTCGTCTATGGCCTGGGCGGCCCGCTTGGCCTGGCCGATGGCGGAGATGACGGTGGCCGCCCCGGAGACCACATCCCCCCCCGCCCATACCCGGAGCTTGGAGGTATTGCCCGCCTCACCGGCCTCTAAGGTGCCCCGGCGGGAGACTTTGAGGCCGGGGGTGGTGGAGGGCAGCAGGGGGTTGGGGGTGGTGCCCAGGGCCACCACCACGGTATCCACCTCTAGGGGGAAGGTGTGGCCCTCCCGGGGCACAGGGCGGCGACGGCCCGACTCATCAGGCTCCCCCAGCTCCATCTCCTGGCACTCCACCGCCTTCAGGCGGCCCTGCTCATCCCCCATGAAGCGGATAGGGGTGCTCAGGGTGCGGAAGAGGATGCCCTCCTCCTTAGCGTTCTCCACCTCCTCGCGGCGAGCGGGCATCTCGGCCTCGCTACGCCGGTAGAGGAGGGTCACCTGGCTGCCCAGGCGCAGGGCGCAGCGGGCGGCATCCATGGCCACATTGCCCCCACCCACCACCACCACCCGCTGGCCCCGGATAACCGGGGTATCGTACTCCGGGAACAGGTAGGCCTTCATCAGGTTGATGCGGGTGAGGAACTCGTTGGCGGAGTAGATGCCCACCAGGTCCTCCCCGGGCACCCCTAAGAACATGGGCAGCCCGGCGCCGGTGGCCACGAACAGCGCCTGAGCGCCGTCGGAGAGCAGCTCGTCCACGGTAATGGTGCGCCCCACCACCCAGTCCGCCCTCACCTCCACCCCCAAGGAGCGGACATAGTCCACCTCGGCGGCCACGATTTCCTTGGGCATGCGGAACTGGGGTATGCCGTACACCAGCACCCCGCCGGGGAGGTGGAGGGCCTC
Organism: Dehalococcoidia bacterium; assembly: GCA_036476365.1. Taxonomy (GTDB): domain Bacteria; phylum Chloroflexota; class Dehalococcoidia; order JACVQG01; family JAHKAY01; genus JASLQE01. The sequence continues at coordinate 1,295 of JAZGBK010000048.1, read as the reverse complement.
GTAGAGGGTGACCCGGTGTCCCCTGCGGGCCAGGTCGGCGGCGGCGGTGAGGCCGGCGGGGCCGGAGCCTATCACGGCCACCCCTTTCCCAGAGGGCTTCGCCACCTTGGGCCTCAGCAGACCGTGGGCCAGCTCCCAGTCAGCCACATAGCGCTCCAGGGCACCGATGGCCACCGGGGTGCCCTTCTTGCCCACCACGCAGCGGATTTCACACTGGGTCTCCTGGGGACACACCCGACCACACACGCCGGGCAGGTTATTGCGGTCCTTGAGCACCTGCACCGCCCTGGGGAGGTCGTCCTCGCCGATGGCCCGGATGAAGCCGGGGATGTCTATGCCCACCGGGCAGCCGGGCACGCACTGGGGCTTGGGACACAGCAGGCAGCGGGCGGCCTCGGCGGCGGCCTCGGCCGCCGGATATCCCAGGGCCACCTCGTCAAAGTTGCGGCGGCGCTGCTGGGGCTGCTGGCGGGGCATGGGCACCCGGTGGGGATTTAGCTTAGGCAACTTCTACCTCACCCCCTCTATCCCCTCCGATTGGGCTTTGCCCATCGGAGTCCGACACTCGGCCCTCTCCTTCGAAGGAGAGGGGGAAGAAATAAGAAACAAATATATCTGGGGGACACCCCCAGGCCCCCGGCCCCGATTCATCGGAGCACCCCCGGTTGAGAGATAGGAGGCAGCACTACCAGAAGCCCACAACATGGTTATTTCTCTTTCAGCACCCGGTTGAGGCGCTGCTCCAGGCATTCCAGGGAGTGCTTCTCCTCGGCGGTATAGGCCCGCTGGCGGGTGGCCAGCAGGTCCCAGTCCACCAGGTGGCCGTCAAACTCGGGGCCGTCGGTACAGGTGAAGCGGGTCTGCCCGTCCACATTCACCCGGCAGCCGCCGCACATGCCGGTGCCGTCTATCATAATGGGGTTGAGGCTGACGATGGTCTTCACCCCGAAGGGCCGGGTGGCCTGGGCCACGAACTTCATCATCACCGTGGGCCCCACGGCGATAACCCGGTCCACAGCCTCCCCGCCCTGGAGGAGCTCCACCAGCGGCTGGGTGACCACGCCATGGCGGCCACGGGAGCCGTCGTCGGTGGTGACGATGAGCTCATCGCTCACCGCCGATAGCCGGTCCTCCCAGAAGAGGAGGTCCCCGCTGCGAGCGCCCACAATGGTGAGGACCCGGTTGCCGGCCTGCTTCAGTGCCCGGGCGATGGGGGCGATGGCGGCGATGCCCACCCCACCCCCCACCGGCACCACCGTGCCGAAGCGCTCCACAGGGGAGGGGTGGCCCAGGGG
>JAZGBK010000047.1:0-2106 GCA_036476365.1 Dehalococcoidia bacterium | reverse complement strand
GCAAAAGAGCTCGGCGAGGAGGTGAGCCGGCTGCGCCAGGCGGTGCCCTACCCGGCCAACGGCCGGCTGGGGCTCCAGTCCCACCTAGTACGGTGGTACTTCCAGGGCCGCCCCGAGGCGGTGGAGTTCCTGGAGGTGGTGCGGGACGAGCTCCGCCGCCGGGTGGAGGCTGGCCAGGGGGCCACCAACGAGCGCTTCCGCTTCATCTCCCTGTTCCTCACCCCCAACCACCAGTGGAAGCTCCTGGACTGGCTGGAGCGGGAGCACGGCGCCTACATGGTGAATGAGCCCGACCGCCACCACTGGGGCCCCATAGATTGGGACTTCTCCCGCCCCATGTACACCATGGCCCAGCGCCTGCTGGCCGAGCCGGTGGCCTACCTCACCTACAGCCCCATCGACAAGTGGGTGGATGCCATTGTGGAAGATACACGCGCCTTCAAGGCCGACGGTGTCATCTTCTGGGCACACGCCGCCTGCCGCCAGGCCTGCGCCACCATCCGCACCGTCAAGGACGCCCTCACCGAGAGGGAGGTGCCCAGCCTGGTGCTGGATGTGGATACCAACGACCCTTCCTTCGTCAGCGAGGACGAGCTCAAGGACCGCCTGGAGGGCTTCATGGAGCGCATAGAGGAGAACCGGTAGCTGCTGCGCAGGCAGTGCGCCCGGAGGCGAAAACGGCAATACTAAGCGGGCACAAAGGACGCCTGGAAGCCACTTCTGTCAGCATAGATAAGGGAGGTAATCATGGAGCGCCAGCTTAACACAGTTGCCCTCAAGAGGGATGGCGATATCGCCACGGTGGTCCTGAACCGGCCCGAGAGGCGCAACGGCCTCAACGAGCAGATGTTCGGGGAGCTCATCTCGGTGCTGGAAGAGGTGGCCGAGGACGACGGGGTGCGGGTGGTCATCCTCACCGGGGCGGGGCGGCACTTCTCAGTGGGGGCCGACATGGGCACCGGAGAGGGGCGGGAGGTCATCCTGGAGGAGCGGGACGCCGAGAAGGTGCGCCGGGGACTGCGCCACTCCCACAAAGTAGTGGAGCTGCTCACCCGCATGGAGAAGCCCACCATCGCCATGGTAAACGGCATCGCCGCCGGGGGCGGCTTTGACTGGGCGCTGGCCTGCGATATGCGCATCGCCGCCGATACCGCCCGCTTCCGCTCCTTCACCCAGATAGGCCTGGTCCCCGGTCAGGCCGGGGCCTTCTTCATGGTGCACCTCATGGGCTACGCCAGGGCGTGCCAGATGCTGTTCACCGCCGATATCCTCAACGCCCAGCAGGCCCTGGAGTCGGGCCTGGTGAACCAGGTGGTGCCCGAGGCGGAGCTGGAGGTTGAGACCATGGAGCTGGCCCGGTGCATGGCCAAACAGGCCCCCATCGCCCTGCGCCTGGGCAAGCTGCTGCTGCGAAAGGCCCTGGAGATGAGCCTGGACACCTCCCTGGAGATATGCGCCATCACCCAGACAATCTGCATCTCCTCCAAGGACTCGCAGGAGGCCATCCAGGCCTTCCGGGAGAAGCGCCAGCCGGTGTACCAGGGCAAGTAGCCAGCCCTTCCTATACAGGAAGGGAGAGGGAGAAGCCATGGGACTCAGCGCCGGGAAGATGGTGGAGATGTACCGCAGCCTCCTGTTGCTGCGGCGGCTGGAGGAGAAGACGGTGGAGATGACCATGGCCGGACAGGTGCCGGGGTGGCTCCACTCGTATTTAGGGCAGGAGGCGGTGGCGGTGGGGGTGGCCTCACACCTGCGCACCGACGACTTCGTGGCCTCCACCCACCGGTGCCGGGGCCACTTCCTGGCCAAGGGGCTGGATCACAAACGGATGCTGGCCGAGGTGCTGGGCCGCCAGGACGGCGTGTGCCACGGCAAGGGGGGCGAGATGCACATGGCCGACTGGGACAAGGGCGTCATCGGCTCCAGCGGCATCGTGGGCGGCATCCTGTCCACCGCCACGGGGGTGGCCTTCGCCTGCCAGTACCAGGGCACCGACCGTGCCGTGGCCTGTTTCTTCGGCGACGCCGCCTCCAATCAGGGCAGCTTCCACGAAAGCCTCAACCTGGCCTCACTGTGGCGGCTACCCATCATCTTCGTATGCGAGAA
>JAZGBK010000046.1:0-2437 GCA_036476365.1 Dehalococcoidia bacterium | reverse complement strand
TATGCGGTCGGGCAGCACCAGGTTGTAGTTCACCCCTCGCTCAGTATGGGGCACCCCCTCGTAGAGCCCCAGCAGCCCCTCCCTTCGCCCTATCCCGGCCTCCCTGAGCTGGTGGCGGCTGGGCCAGTCCTCCACGGACACCGCCACATTCTCTATCCTCTCCTGGAACTCCGGCGGCAGTGCGGCCAGGGCCTGCTCCGTCAGGGACTCGAACTCCTCCCGCTCCATCCCTCAGCCCTCCCGGCCTCTTTGCCGACGCCGGGCCAGCCTCTCTGCCTCATCGGTAGGCCGGTACCCAGATAGGAACTCCTCCCGGAACCGGGGGAAGGTGCCCTGCCGGATGGCGTCCCTCATCCGGGCCATCAGCCCCATGATAAAGGTAAGGTTGTGGAGGGTGGCCAGCCTCAGTCCCAGGGTCTCCCCGGTGCGGAAGAGGTGGCTGAGGTAGGCGGCGGAGTAGGTGCGGCAGGTGTAGCAGGGGCAGTCCTCCTCCACTGGGGCCTCCCGGCGCTGGAAGCGGGAGTTGCCGATGTTGATGCGGCCCTTCCCGGTGAGCAGGGAGCCGTTGCGGGCGATGCGCGTAGGCAGGGCGCTGTCAAACAGGTCCACCCCCCGGGACACCGCCTCCACCAACTCCTCCGGCGAGCCTACCCCCATCAGGTAGCGGGGCGAGGCGGGGGGCAGGGGGGCCACCGAGGCCTCCACCATACGCCACATCTCCTCCCGGGACTCCCCCAGGCACAGGCCACCGATGGCGAAGCCGGGGAACCCCAGGGAGGCCATATGCTCCGCCGACTGCCGCCTCAGGTCGGCAAAGGTGCCTCCCTGGACAATGCCCCACAGCTCCCCCCCACCCCGGAGTGCTTGCAGGCAGCGCACCGCCCAGCGGGCAGTGCGCTGGGCCGCACCATCGGCTTCCTCACACCCCACCCCATAGGCGGTGGGCTGGTCCAGGGCCATGATTACATCGGCCCCCAGCCCCTCCTGGAGGGCCACCGACTCCTCCGGGGACAGGGAGTGCCGGCTGCCGTCAATGTGTGAGCGGAAGACCACCCCCTCCTCGCTCACCTTCACCAGCCGGGCCAGGCTGAACACCTGGTAGCCCCCGCTATCGGAGACGATGGGGCCGTCCCAGGCCATGAAGCGGTGCAGCCCCCCCAGGGCGGTGATGGCCTCAAGGCCGGGGCGGAGCATCAGGTGATAGGCGTTGGTCAGCAGCAGGCCCACCCCCACACCCCTTAGCTCCTCCGGGGAGAGGGTCTTCACCACGCCGGCGCTGGCCACGGGGGCAAAGGCGGGGGTTAACACGGTGCCGTGGGGGGTGATAAGCTCACCCCCCCTCGCCCCGGTATACGGGCAGGTGGCCGTCAGCCTAAACGGGGCCACCGTCCCCGGCTGAGTCCAGTGTGGCCTCGTCGCCCTTCTTGAGGCTGACCACGGTGATGTGGCTGTTGGTGTAGATACAGATATCGGCGGCAATCTCCATGCTGATACGGGCCACCTCCGGGGCAGGGAGGGAGGAATGGGCCAGCAATGCCCTGGCGGCGGCCTGGGCGAAGCCGCCCCCCGAGCCTATGCCCACCACATCATCATCAGGCTCCACTACATCCCCCTCGCCGGAGAGCACCAGAATGGCATCCGGGTCGGCCACCACCAGCCAGGCCTCCAGGCGGCGCAGCGCCCGGTCGGTGCGCCACTGCTTGGCCAGTTCCACCGACGCTTTTCGGAGCAGGCCGCTGCTCTTCTCTAACTGGCCCTCAAAGCGCTCAAAAAGGGTTAGGGCATCGGCTACCGACCCGGCAAAACCGGCCGCCACCTTGCCCTGGCGCAGGGTGCGCACCTTGGTAGCGGTGCGCTTCAGCACCGAGTCATGCACGGTTACCTGGCCGTCCCCGGCGACGGCCACCTCATCCCCCCGCCTCACCGCCAGTATAGTAGTGTGATGAGTTCCACCCTCAGGTCGCCGCATAGCTTATACCACTCCTACATCCAGCATGATTACCACAAACATTATACCCAGATAGGGATAGGTTAGCAGCCGGTAGAGACCCCAGGCCTCCCCCCTGCCCCGGCCCCGCCACAGGCGGTAGCCGGAGTAAAGCAGCCCCAGCCCCAGCAGGTTAGCCGCCCCCAGATAGAGCCATCCCAAGGGCGCCATCAGATATCCCGCCCAGGAGACGGCATAGAGCAGGAAGCACAGCCCCCACAGCACCTTTACAGCATCCGTCACCCGCCAGGAGACGGGGAAGAGCCTCACCCCGGCCCCCAAATCGTCCTCCCGGCAGGCCAGCATCAGGCTCCACACATGCAGGGGCACCCACGCCAGCACCAGCAGAATACGAAAGAGCAGGGTGAGGGTGGGGCTGGGGGCCACGGCCAGCCAGCCCACGGCCACGGGAGCGGCCCCGGCGAGGCCGCCCAGCAGGTGGGTGAACGC
>JAZGBK010000045.1:0-7009 GCA_036476365.1 Dehalococcoidia bacterium | reverse complement strand
GTGGTGGGGGAGCTGCTCACCCAGAAGGGCCTCACCCTGGCCACCATGGAGAGCTGCACCGGGGGCCTGCTGGCCAACTACATCACCGATGTCCCCGGCAGCTCCCGCTACTTCAAGGGGGGAGCGGTGGCCTATACCAACGAGATGAAGGTGGCCCTGGGGGTGCCCCGGGAGCTTATTGAGGAGCACGGGGCCGTTAGCCCCCAGGTGGCCGAGGCCATGGCCCGGGCCGCCCGGGAGAGGCTGGGGGGCGATGTGGGGGTGGGCATCACAGGGGTGGCCGGCCCTGGTGAGATGGAGGGCAAGCCACGGGGCACGGTGCACATAGGCATCCTGGCCGGAGACCAGGCGGCCACCTTCTCCTACCGCTACGGCTTCCCCCGCCCCCAGGTAAAGCGGTGGGCGGCCCTGGGGGCCATGTTCCAACTCCGCCGCATCCTGCTCGCCCTGCCCTGAGGGGCTGCAATGGGTGTTGAGTTACAGCCCCCGCTGTGATATATTAATCAATCGTTGGCTGTGGGAGGGATGGCCTTTCAGGTCTGTTGAGGAGGCTTCCCGGAGATGCACCTGATTATTGATGGCTATGGGGCCGACCCTGGGCTGCTCCAGGACGAGGCGGCCATCTACGAGCTTCTGGATACTTATCCGGAGCGCATAGGCATGACCAAAGTCTCGCCGCCGCATGTTTTCCGCTATGTGGGCTCCAAGCCTGAGGACTGGGGCGTATCCGGCTTTGTAATCATCGCCGAGAGCCACATAGCCATCCACACCTTCGTGGAGCGGGGCCTGGTCAACATTGATGTGTTCTCCTGCAAGGCCTTTGACGCCCGGCATGTCATTGACTTCTTCCGGGACCGGTTCCGGCTGTCCCGGGTGAATACCTTCATCCTCAGACGGGGTCTGGAGTACCCCGGCCCGGAACGGGAAGGCATTCCCGTGTTCGAGCCCGCCCTATCCGTAGGACCCTCCTCCGTGCGGAGTCCGATACTTCCTTCGGACCGGACTCCTTCGGAGGGCATGCCGCCCCAGGGCGAAGAAGGGTAGTCCGCCTTCGGCGGACAGGGACCATGGCTGGGGAAGCTTTCTCCCCCCCTCCCCGTTTTGCCGCTGTAGCTGACTCCCTGGCCGGACTCCGGACAGCCAGGGTGGTTGTGCTCCCTGTTCCCTATGATGCCACTACCGACTGGCGACCCGGCCAGCGGGAAGGCCCCGCAGCTATAATAGAGGCCTCCCAGCACATGGAATACTACGATATGGAGCTGGGGCGGGAGATATGCCAGGTGGGTATCCATACCCTGCCCCCAGTGGAGCCGCTGATGGGGGACCCTCAGGCGATGGTGAGGCGAGTGGCGGGGGCGGTGGCCCCTCTGGTTGGGTCTGGCAAGCTGGTGGCCCTGCTGGGGGGTGAGCACACCGTCACCCTGGGGGCTGTCCAGGCCTGTAAGGCCCGTTTCCCCGACCTCTCTGTTCTCTACCTGGACGCCCACGCCGACCTGCGGGACGAGTACCTGGGTACCCGCTACAGCCACGCCACGGTGCTGCGCCGGGTGGTGGAGGTTTGCCCGGCGGTGGCGGTGGGGGTGCGTAGCCTGAGCACCGAGGAGGCCCGCTTTGTGGACGGTGGCGGGGCGAAGGTGTGGTACGATGGTTCCTGGGGTGATGCCCAGGTGGTAGCCGGCCTCTCCCCCCGTGTGTATGTGACGGTGGACCTGGATGTGCTGGACCCCTCTATTATGGCGGCGGTGGGCACCCCGGAGCCGGGTGGCCTGCCCTGGGAGCGGGCCCTGAGGCTGCTTAGGACGGTGGCCCGGGAGAGGCAGGTGGTGGGCTTTGATGTGGTGGAGCTGTGCCCCCGGGAGGGGCCGGGGGCCTGCGCCTACCTGGCCGCCAAGCTGGTGTACAAGCTCATGGGCTACGCCACTGGGGGCGAGGGGGGGGGATGAGTTCCTCCTTCCGCCTGGGCCGGCTCTTCGGCATCCCCATCCACATCCACTATACCTGGTTCATAATCTTCGCCCTGGTCACCATTACACTCGGCGCCAGCTACTTCCCCAACTTCTATCCCCGCTGGCCCTCCTGGCTCCATTGGTTGATTGCGGTGGCCACCAGCCTGCTCTTCTTTACCTCGGTAGTGGCGCACGAGCTGAGCCACAGCCTGGTCTCCCGCTACTATGGGGTGCCGGTGCGCAGCATAACCCTGTTCATCTTCGGTGGGGTGGCCCACATAGGCCGGGAGGCCGCCGGGCCCATGAGGGAGCTGGCCATGGCTATAGCCGGGCCACTGAGCAGCCTGGCGGTGGCCGTCGTCTTCGGCCTGGTGAACTGGGTGGTCTCACCCTACAATGAACCGGTGGCCGCTCTGGCCTGGTGGTTGATGCGCATCAATGTGCTTCTGGCCATATTTAACCTCATCCCTGGCTTCCCTCTGGACGGGGGCCGGGTGTTCCGTGCCCTGTGGTGGCGTCTCTCCGGGGACTTTCTAAAGGCCACCCGGGCGGCTGTGGTGGTGGGCCGGGGCATAGGCTACCTGTTCATGGCTGGGGGCCTGGGCATAGTGTTGTTCATGGGGGACTGGCTGGGTGGGCTGTGGTTTGCCTTCATCGGCTGGTTCCTGGAGAATGTGGCCTCAGCCAGCTACCAGCAGGCCCGGCTCAAGGAGGCCCTCAGGGGGGTAAGCGCCGGTGAGCTGATGAGCCAGGAATGCGTTATCGTCCCCCCCGGCATCACCGTGGAGGAGCTGGTGCGGGATTATGTGCTGCCCCGCGGCAGCCGCTGCGCCGTGGTGGCCCGGGGGGGCCGGCTGGCGGGCATGCTCACTATGGCCAACCTGCGGGGACTGCCTCGGGGCCAGTGGCCCTTTACACCCGTGGAAGCCGCTGCCATCCCCCTGGCACATCTCCAGGTAGCCCAGCCGGGTGATGATGCCCTGGAGGTGCTGGAGCGGATGGAGGAGGAAGACATCGGCCAGGTAGTGGTACTGCGGGGGGAGGAGGTGCTGGGGGTGCTCTTCCGGGAGCATGTCCTGCGCTACGCCCGCACCCGCATGGACCTGGGATACGCGGGTGGGTCTTAGACGCCCCTCCGGCGTTGACATGGGGTGGGGGTGGCCGGTATACTAATTCAGGCCAACACGCAAGGAGGTGCCTTGCCTATAAAGTCGGAGTGGATGGAGTTCACCCGGGAGGCGGTGGAGGCGGCTTCGGAAAAAGAAGGGGTGTACGAGATAGGTGACCAGGGCCAGGAGGTCATCTATATTCACGGCGCCGATAACATGCGCCGGGAGTTGCTGGACCATTTTGAGGACGGCCTATCCCACATAGAGCCAGCCCGCTTCTTCCGTTGTGAGGAGGCGTTCATGTACACCTCCCGGGAGAACGAGCACATGCGGCTATTTATGAGGAAGAGCGACCAGCTTCCAAAGTTTAATCAGGAGCTCATATAGGGATACACCACCGGAATACAGACTTTAGCCTCTTGGCGGCTGGAGCGGGGTGGACCCACCCGTTCCCATCCCGAACACGGAAGTGAAACGCCCCAGCGCAGACGATACTCGGGAGGAACCTCCCCGGGAAAATATGCCGCTGCCAGGAGGCTAAAGGGGGCCCGCCTCAGGCGGGCCCTTCTTTTTAGTGCGGGTGTCAACAAGTTTTAGTACGGGTTCCAAAAAAGGTCGGGAAAGCCTTTGACGAGTGGCCTAATCTGGGTTATAATGTAGTCAAACTGAGAGGGGGCTGTATACCGGACTTGTCTTTTGAGACGGAGGCGGTGACCACTGACCCTGAGTCCTTTGCCGGGATGGAGGGCCAGTTCCTTACCCCCAAGCCGGTCAGGCGGGGTGAGATTGTCAGGGGGGTGGTGGTTGCCCGGGATAAAGACGGGGCCTGGGTAAGCATAGGTTCTAAGTCAGAGGGGATTATCCACCCGGCGGAGATGAAGTCCGCCGATGGGGCCGTTAACATAGGAGATGAAATCTCCGTATATGTCCTATCTACCGGCCGGGGAGAGGGTAGCCTGCTCCTGTCCTATGATGCGGCACAGCGCCTTACAGGCTGGGAGGAACTAGCGGCCTCCCTGGAGGCTGGCCAGACCGAAACGGCGGAGGTGTTCACCTTTAACCGGGGTGGCTTGGTGGTGCGCTGCCGGGGGGTGGAAGGTTTCATCCCACTTTCGGAGTCCATGGGGCGACGCCCTGAGGAGAAGGTAGGCCAGCGGCTCCAGGTCAAGGTGCTGGAGGTCAATCGCCGGTGGCAGCGCCTCATCCTCTCAGAGAGGGCGGCCTTTGTGGAGATGAGGGAGGAGCAGAAGGCCCGGGTTATCTCCCAGCTCCAGGAGGGGATTACCATCCAGGGCCGGGTGACCGGTATACAGGAATACGGGGTCTTCGTCGATGTAGGTGGTGCTGACGGGCTCTGCCCCCTGGCGGAGATGTGCTGGGAGCGGGGGAAGGACCCTCGGGATGTGGTGAAAAAGGGGCAGGAGGTCAAGGTAGTGGTGGTAAGGGTGGAGCCAGAGGCCAGGCGGGTGCTGTTGAGCCTCAAGCGGGCCACCCCCCATCCCTGGGAGACGGTGATGGAGAGGTACCAGATAGGTCAGAGGGTATCCGGGACGGTGACCCGGCTCCTCGCTTTTGGCGCCCTGGCCCGTGTTGAGGATGACGCCATAGAGGGGCTGGTGCACATCTCTGAGCTCAGTGACCGGCGTATCTCCCATCCCAAAGAGGTGGTTGAGGAGGGGCAGATGCTCCCGCTGAAGATACTGAGCATCGACCCTGAGAGACGGCACCTGCGCCTCAGCTTGAGGCAGGCCCAGGAGGAAGAATACTGCAGCACCGGGAGCGACAGCGATGGCTAAGGGATTTGAGCGTTTCTCAGACCGGGCCCGCCGGGTGCTTAGCCTGGCCCAGGAAGAGGCCCAGCGTTTCAACCACAACTACATAGGGACCGAGCATATCCTCCTGGGACTGGTGCGGGAGGGCGAGGGTGTGGCTGCCAGGGTCCTCTCCAATCTGGGCGTCGACCTCCATAAGGTGCGGGCCGCCGTGGAGTTCATCATCGGCCGGGGGGAGAAGCCCCCTTCCGGAGAGATAGGCCTTACCCCCCGCGCCAAGCGGGTGATTGAGCTCTCCGTAGATGAGGCCCGCAACCTTAACCATAACTACATCGGCACTGAACACCTGCTGCTGGGGCTGCTGCGGGAAGGTGAAGGAGTAGCCGCCGGGGTGCTGGAAAGCCTGGGCATGAACCTGGATAAGGTCCGCTCCGAGGTCAACCGCATCCTGCAGTCCCCCACCTCCCCACAGCCGTGGTCCCGCCCCGCTACCAAGACACCTACCCTGGACCAGTTAGGGGTGGACCTCACCGCCCTGGCCCGCTCCGGGCGTATGGACCCCGTCATCGGGCGCAACAAGGAGATTGAGCGGGTCATTCAGATACTGAGCCGGCGCACCAAGAACAACCCCGCCCTCATCGGAGCGCCTGGGGTGGGCAAGACGGCCATTGTAGAGGGCCTGGCCCACCGGGTGGTAGCCGGGGATGTGCCGGAGACCCTTCAGGGCCGCCGCCTTATATCCCTGGATGTGGGCGCCCTGGTGGCTGGCACCAAGTACCGGGGCGAGTTCGAGGAGCGCCTCAAGAAAGTGCTGGAAGAGATACGGAATGCCAAGAACTGCATCCTGTTTGTGGACGAGCTCCATACCATCGTGGGTGCCGGGGCGGCGGAGGGGGCGGTGGATGCCGCCAACATCCTCAAGCCCCCCCTGGCCAGGGGTGAGCTCCAGTGCATAGGGGCCACCACCCTGGACGATTACCGCAAGCACATAGAGCGGGACGCTGCCCTGGAGCGGCGCTTCCAGCCGGTGCTGGTGGAAGAGCCTACCGGCGAGGAGAGCCTGGATATCCTTCGCGGCATCAAAGAGCGCTACGAGGAGCACCACCATCTGACCATCAGCGATGAGGCGCTGAAGGCGGCTGTAAACCTGGCTGCCCGCTATATCACCGACCGCTTCCTGCCCGACAAAGCCATTGACCTGGTGGATGAGGCGGCCTCCCGGGTGCGGATACGCACGGGGGGTGTGCCTATTAGCCTTAAAGAGGCCCAGAAGGCCCTGGAGACACTGGGCCGGGACAAAGAGGAGGCCACTTCCGCCCAGCAGTACGAGTATGCCGCCGAGCTCCGGGAGCGGGAGCGCAGCCTGGCGGAAAAGCTGGAGGGAATGGAAAAGGAGTGGCGCGAGGACCAGGGCCAGGAGAAGGCGGTGGTCACCGAGGAGGACATCTCCCAGGTGGCCAGTATGTGGACCGGTATCCCCGTCTCCCGCCTGGCTGAGGACGAGACCTCAAAACTCCTGCGCATGGAGGAGGTGCTCCACCAGCGGATTATTGGCCAGGATGAGGCCGTCGTATCCATATCTAAGGCCATCCGGCGGGCACGGGCTGGTCTCAAAGACCCCCGCCGTCCCATCGGCAGCCTCCTCTTCCTGGGTCCCACCGGAGTGGGCAAGACTGAGCTGGTGCGGGCCCTGGCCGAGTTCATGTTCGGCAGCGAGGAGACCCTCATCCGCTTGGACATGTCCGAGTACATGGAGCGTCACACCGTTTCCCGCCTCATCGGGGCACCTCCGGGCTATGTGGGCTACGACGAGGGCGGCCAGCTTACCGAGCGGGTGCGTCGCAAGTCCTACTGCGTCATCCTGCTGGACGAGATTGAGAAGGCCCACTACGATGTGTTCAATATCCTGCTCCAGATTTTTGACGACGGCCACCTCACCGATGGTAGGGGCCGCAAGGTGGACTTCCGCAACGCCATCATCGTCATGACCAGCAACATCGGCGCTGAGCTTATCCGCAAGGACTCCACCCTGGGTTTCGCCACCCGGGGGGATGATGCCAAGTCCCAGGAGGAAGCCTACAATCGCATGAAGGAGAAGGTGCTCTCCGAGGTGAAGCACACCTTCCGGCCTGAGTTCCTCAACCGCCTGGACGGCACCCTGGTGTTCCACTCCCTGACCCGG
>JAZGBK010000044.1:0-5146 GCA_036476365.1 Dehalococcoidia bacterium | reverse complement strand
GTGGCCTTTATACAGGGGGAGGTGGTGGCCCGGAGCAATCTATCCGCCGGGGCTTACAGCATGAACATCATCCAGCCGGCGGGGGCTTACTACGAGGGCCAAACGGTAAGCTTCACCATGGGCGGGGAGCGTGCCCAGGAAACCACTGTATGGCGGGCGGGCACCAACCAGCCCCTGAACCTGACAGTGCCCGGGTCCACCCTGGTGAGCCTGGCCCTGGGGAGCATATTTGGCAAGTACACCATAGTGTGGTGGTACGAGGCGCAGAACCAGCAGTGGCACAAGTATGACGCAGCCGTCCCGCATCTCAGCGACCTCAGGGCGCTGAAACGGGGCCAGGGCTACTGGATTCAGGTAACCGAAGACACCACCCTGATTTATGGCGGCAACGCCTACCCGCTGAACAAGGGGTGGAACCTCATCGGCTGGCTGGGGTAGCGGCTCAAGTTTACTCGCCGGGGATCCCTCCTCATGGCGAGCTGTTGACTGCACATAAAACGCCCCCATCCTATTGACAGCAGGCATAATTGCCCCTTATAATGCGCCATAATCGTGGCTACTACGCTGGCTTAGGTGTCGCAGCTATGGGGAAAGGAGGCAGGTGATGCCAAAACTGGGTTTGACCAAGATGAGGAAGTGGCTCTTTGTGGCGCTGGCGCTGCCCCTGGTGCTGCCCGGGGTGGCCTCAGCCCAGGCCGCACCGGGGCTAACCCTTCCCGACGGCGCCGAGTGCGTCGGGGAGGCCGTGCCGGCTATGGGGGACCACTGCTTCCGTCCCCAGGACATGCCCATAGGGCCCATGTACGTAGTGTGGCAGGGGAAGGTCATCGGCCTGGAGTATTTCTTTGCCCCATCCCTGATGGGCCGGGTGGAAATCCCCACCCCGGCGGGCCCGGTGACTTTCTTCCAGCTTGAAAACCTGGACATCTTCGGGCAGAAGGTGGACCACATCTCGGTGAACTACATTTACCCCGGTGTGGGCGGCTTTGAGGACGGCATTTATGCTGTCCACCTCTGGTTCATCACCCCCGAGGAGCGCTACCAGATAGTCTTCCCCCAGGCGGTACCCTCGCCGGTGGCCACCACCGCCCCCATTACGCCCTGGGATGCCATCAAGGTGACCGATGTGATTCCCGCCATGGGGGAGCACTGGATTGTGCCGGGCGGCTGGCCGTGGGGCCCTACCTACATGATGTACAACAGGAAGCTGATCGGCGTGGAGTTTGAGTTCAACCACGACGTGATGAGGGGCAGCAAGATGGTTACCCCGGAGGGGGAGCTGTTTATATATGACCTGGGGCTTATCCAGGTGGGGCACACCCTGGACCACATGAACATTGAATACCTGCCCTCCGGGCACGAGGGCATGGGGTTCTGGCACTTCGCCATCCACATGTATAACATCACTCCCCAGGAGAGGGGCCAGGTGCTCCCCGGCGGGTAGCCCTACAAAGAAGCCTTAGCTTTTGACGAGGCCCCGGGCTTGAAAAAGGCTCGGGGCCTTGCTATGAGAGGAGCTTGGCCGTCAGGGTGAGGACATTCCGGTAGTAAGAGCTCAGCGGGAGCAGTCCAGCACCACTATCTGAGGTGAGGGGGGGAGGGTGGAGGGTCATATGGAGAGTCGGGGGCGGGGTGTAGCGGGGCCATCGCCCTCGCCGCTGCGGGCACCGGCTGCCTTGAGGAAATCCTCCACCCCGCACAGGGGGCTCTGAGAGGCCCCTGCGGCATAGTGCATGGGAATGGTCACCCGGGGGCGGAGCTGGCCCATCACCTTGACGGCTTCCTCTGGGGAGATGGTGGAGTGGCCCCCCACGGGCAGGAAGAGGACATCTACCTCTTTGAGGGCCGCTACCAGGTCCGCCTCCGGCAGGTGGCCCAGGTCGCCCAGGTGGGCCAGCCTGAGCCCATCAATCTCCAGCAGATAGGCGGTGTTCCGCCCCCGGTCCCGGCCCCCATCGGCATCGTGAAAAGTGGGTATGCCCCGAATGAAGACCCCGCGGACTTCGTACTCGCCGGGCCCGGTTACCACCCGCCCCTCCCCGGCCACCCCCTCGCTGTAAGAGTGTCCCCGGTGAGGGTGGCTCACCGTAATGATGTGGGCCGAGGCCCCGTTGAGGGAGTAGCCCATCCCCGGAGGGAAGGGGTCGGTGAGGGGGTCTGTGGCCCGGCCCCGGAGCTGGAAGCAGGAATGCCCCAGGTAAGTTATGTCCACGCTTAAAACTGCCTGTCCCGGTAGCGGGAGGCGTCCACCTCGCCGTTGTAAGCCACTTTGGGTAGCAGGGGAAAGGCTATGGCAGCCACCGCCGCCGCTTTGGCCAGGTCCAGCGGGATGAATGGGAAGACGGCCAGAGAGAGGGTCTTTATCAGGCCCGTGCCCAGCACTATAGACAGCCATACAGCGCCAAAGAGGTATATGATGCCCACCCCTACCAGCATCAGGGCCAGCAGCGGTAGGAAGCCGCGAACGGCCACATAGCGGTCGGTGAGCCAGCCGATGGCGAAGGCAGCCACCACAAAGCCCAGGATGTAGCCGCCGCTGACGCCGGTCAGCACCCCCAGACCGCCGCTCCACCCGGCAAACCAGCCCACGCCAGCGCCGCCTATGCCGGCGTACAAGGCTTGGGACAGCCCGCCGTACCACCGCCCCAGCAGCACCCCCGCCAGCAGCACCGCAAACACCTGGCCGGTGATGGGCACCGGTGTGAAGGGGAGGGGGACCCGGAGCTGTGCCACCAGGCCGGTGAAGGCGGCCATGCCCAGGGCCAGGGCCACCTTCTCCACCACGCCCAGCTCGTACCTCCAGCGGAACAGGGAAAGGCGGGAATAACGGTAGCGCTCAAGATAGCTGGCTACGGCCATAAAACTCCTTTCAAAACCCGCATCCAGTGTAGCCCCACCCCGCTCCCCCGTCAAGCCCCGGTAACGGAGGCCGCCGGCCCCTTGGGTGCCCCTTGACAAGACATAGGCACCGGTGTTAAATTAGATATAATTAGCACTCTCGGGATTAGACTGCTAATGCCGGAGGCCATATGCTGAGCTCACGGCAGGGACAGGTGCTCAGGATAATAAGCAGGGAGTTCATCACCGCCGGGGTGCCGGTGAGTTCCGATGTGATTGCCCACAACTATGACCTGGGGGTAAGCCCGGCCACCATCCGCAATGATGTGGCCTGGCTGGAGAGGGAAGGCTACATCCTACGCCCCCACACCTCCGCAGGGGCGGTGCCCTCTCACAAGGGCTACCGCCACTTCGTGGAGACCATGGAGGTGCCCCCCGAGCTGCCCCCCTGGGAGCAGCACATGGTATCCCATCTCTTCCACCAGGTGGAGCGGGACACCGAGGAGTGGGTGGGGCTGGCCGCCTCGCTGCTGGGTCGGCTCACCCGCTATGCCTCCCTGGTAACCCTGCCCCGGGCAGAAGAGAACCTTTTCAGACATATAGGGCTGGTCTCCCTGCACCAGTTCCTGGCCATGATTATCCTGGTGTTACGGGAGGCCAGGCTCCGTCAGCTGCTGCTGCCCCTGGAGCAGCCCACCTCACAGGAGGTGCTGGACGCCGCCGCCATCAGGCTCAACCGTGCTTGCTATGGGATGGACGCCGTCGCCATAGGGAATCTGGCCGAGGAGATGACGCATCCCCTGGACCAGGCGGTGAGCCGGGCAGTGGTGCCCATGATGCGCCGGGCGGACCGGCAGGAGACGGCCGAGCTACAGTTTTATGGCTGGGGTTACATACTGGACGAGCCGGAACTGTTAGGAAACACCGCCCGGGAGACGGTAGAGGCCCTGGAGGGGTGGGGGCTCCCCCCCTCCCTGCTCCCCACAGACGGGTTGAGGGTAATCATCGGCGAGGAGTCCCAAGAGGTAGCCCTGCATCCCCTGAGCCTGGTCATTGCCAGCTATGGTGTAGCCCCCCGGGTAAAGGGCTTTATCGGTGTGGTAGGTCCCACCAGGATGCGCTACGGCCGGGCCATCTCGGCGGTGAAATACGTATCGGAGCAGCTCAGCTATCTCCTGGGCGAAATATACTCGTAGAGGATTGTAATGGACTCAGAGGAGACACAGCCGGAGCAGCCAGAGGCAGCGGACGATGCTGACCCTCTGCGCCAGGCCCTGGCCGAAGATAGAGAAAAGGCAGAACAATATCTGGCGGGGTGGCAGCGGGCCCAGGCGGACTACCAGAACCTGAAACGGCGTACCGAGCAGGAAAAAGAGGAAGCCGTAGGCTTTGCCAACGCCATGCTCATCCTCGGTCTGCTGCCGGTACTGGACGACATGGAGCGGGCCTTCGCCACCATATCCACCGAGCTGGCCGGTCTCACCTGGGTGGACGGCATCCGCCTCATCTATCGCAAGCTCCGGGCGGCCCTGGAGGCCAGCGGCCTCAGCGAAATCCATGCGGTAGGCCAGCCCTTTGACCCCAACCTGCACGAGGCAGTAGTACACCAGGAAGGGGAGGAGGGCCAGGTGCTGGCCGAGCTCCAGAAAGGCTACAAGCTGCATGACCGGGTTATCCGGCCCACCATGGTGGTGGTGGGCAAAAGCGGGGAGGAAAGCCGGGAGGCCCCGGAATCTTCTACAGAACAGGGAGGATAGGCAATGGCAAGGGCAATAGGAATTGACTTGGGTACCACCCTCAGCGTAGTGGCGGTGATGGAGGGTGGCGAGCCGGTGGTTATCACCAACGCCGAAGGTGGCCGGCTTACCCCATCGGTGGTAGCAGTAACCAAGTCCGGGGAGCGCCTGGTGGGCCAGACCGCCAAGCGCCAGGGGGTGGTCAACCCCGAGAACACCATCTATAGCATCAAACGCCTCATGGGCCGCAAGTTCAAAGACCCCGTCTTGGAGTTTGAGCGCCAGTGGCTGCCCTACAAGATGACCGAGGCCACCAACGGCGATGCGCGGGTGAGCATGGGCGAAAAGGAGCACAGCCCGCCGGAGATTTCAGCCATGGTGCTCCAGAAACTGAAGACCGACGCCGAAGCCTACCTTGGCGACAAGGTAACCGAGGCTGTAATTACCGTGCCCGCCTACTTCAACGATGCCCAGCGCCAGGCCACCAAGGACGCCGGGGAAATCGCCGGCCTCAAGGTGCTGCGCATAATCAACGAGCCCACCGCCTCCAGCATGGCCTACGGGGTGGACAA